>JANMSU010000083.1:0-2616 GCA_031389835.1 Chloroflexota bacterium | reverse complement strand
GATGGTGTATCAGGAGGACGTGATGGCGGTGACGCAGGCGCTCGCCGGCTTCACGCTCTCGCAGGCCGACGTCCTCTGCTTCGCGATCCGCAAGAAGATCCGCGAGAAGCTCGACGCTCAGAAGATGAAGTTCGTCGAGGGCTGCCTGCGCAACGGCGTGCACGCCGACGTGATCGAGCTGGTGTGGAAGGACTTCGAGCCCTTCGCGCGCTACGGCTTCAACCGCGCTCACGCCGCGATCTACGGGGTCATTGCGTATCACACCGCGTACCTCAAGGCGAACTACACCCTGGAGTACATGACGGCGGTGCTTTCGTCGGACATGGGCAACTCGGAACGGATCGCCATCGCGGTCGCGGAGTGTCGGCGGATGGGGATCGCGGTCCTGCCGCCTGACGTGAACGAATCCGAGCTCGGATTCGCCATCACGCCGAAGGGCATCCGATTCGGGCTCGGCGCCGTGAAGAACGTCGGCGAGGGAGCCGTCGAGGGCATCGTCGAGGCGCGGCGCAGCGGTGGGCGGTTCCGATCGCTCGACGACTTCTGCGGCCGGATCGATCTCCAGCGCTGCAACAAGCGCGTGCTCGAGTCGCTCATCAAGTGTGGTGCGCTCGACGCGTTCGGCCCGCGCGCGGTGCAGCTCCTGCATCTCGATCTCGCGCTGGCGACTTCGCAGCGCGAGCAGCGGGACCGTGAGAGTGGTCAGATCGGACTCTTCGCGAGTCTCGGCATGGCCGATGAGATCGTCGCCCAGCCCCTGCCGACCGGACCCGAGGCGCCCAAGCGCGAGCTGCTGGGCTGGGAGAAGGAGCTGCTCGGCATCTATCTCTCAGAGCACCCACTGCAGCAGATATCCGGGCGGTTGGGGGAGGTCGCGCCGCCCGTTACGTACCTCGCCGCCCTCAAGGAGGTCGACGACGATCTCATCGTCGTCGCCTGCGTCGTCACCAGTGCGCGCAAGCACATCACCAAAGAGAAGAAGCTGATGATGTTCGCCCAGGTCGAGGACCTCACCGGCACGACCGAGATAACGGTCTTCCCGCGCACGTACGAGGCGACGGCAGCTCTGTGGGCGGCCGACGAGATCCTCCTCGTTCTCGCCCGCGTCGAGCAGCGCGACGAGGCCCCGAAGCTGTTGTGCGAGCACGCCGTGCGCTTTGACGACGCAGGGATCGCGGAGATCCGACGCGTGGCCGAGGAGCGCCGTCAGAGCCTCGCGAAACGAGCCAAGTTCATGCGCCCGCCGACGACGAACGGGCACGGTGGGAACGGCGGCGGCTCGGGGGTCCTGCCAGCGGTGGGCGGCTCTCCTCGGCCGGCTTCCTCGCCTGCTCCCTCCTCACCGCCTACCTCCGATTCCACTTCGTCGGCGGCTGAACTTGTCATCCGTTTTCGCGAGGCGCTGGACTACGAGCGATCGATCGCGATCTTTCAGCGGATCCAGCAGGTGCTCAAGTCGCACGGCGGCTCTTCCGTCGTGATCCTCGAATTGCCGCGGGCCGCGGGTGGGGTGCGGCGCGTGCCGACGTCGTTCCGGGCGCGTCCGTCGCCGGAGCTCGCCGAGGCCGTGGCGAACGAGGTCGGCGGCGATGTCGTGGAGGTAGTCCTTCCGCGATAATCGCGCAGCTTCGCTGGGCTCATCTGCTTGGCGTGTCGGCTTCGCCCACGCCGCAGTAGCGGCGATACTGCGTGGGTGACCATGCGCGACCGCCTGCAGCGACTACACCAAGTGACCATCGAGATGCTTGGCATCATGGATCTGAACCACCTCTATACGACCGTTGCGGAGGTCGCGCGGTCGCTCGATACGGCCGACGCGGCGTCGCTCATGGTCGTCGACCATCAAGAGAACGCGCTGGTCATCAGAGGGCAGAGCGGCTTGTCCGAACACTACGCGGCGTCCCAGCGCATCCCGCTCGAGCGAGCGCTTCGGCATTACCAGCGAGGATCGGCGGTCGTGCGCGACATGCGCACGGCGCCCCTCGGAAATCCGACCCTCATCCGCGCCGAAGGTCTCGCAAAGGTGCTTGCGCTGTCGATCGCGCGTGAGGGCGAGTTGATGGGAGCGCTGCATATCTACACGCGCGATCCCGAACGTGACTTCGACGACATCGACCGCGATCTTGCCCAGATCCTCGCCGCTCAGGTGAGCGTTGCGATCATCAACGCCCGGCTGGTCACACAGCTTCGCGACGTCGACGACGCGCGCGAGCAGTTCCTTTCGATCGTGTCTCACGAGCTACGTACCCCTCTGACGCCGCTCAAGGCGCTGGCGCAGCTTCAGCTCGGCCGTCTCCGGCGCTCGCAGGAGCGCGGAACTCCCATGGACCTCGAGGCGCTCGAGCGCAATCTCGAGTCGATCGAACGTCAGGTCGATCGCATGAACGGCCTGGTCAACGATCTGCTCTCCGTGTCGCGCGCCGGCAAGGGCACGCTTGAGATGGACAGGGCGCCGTTCGACCTTGCCTCCGAGATGCGCGACGTCGTCGGGCGATACGTCGCGGCTACACGCGAGGAGGGAAGGCACGCGTTCACGCTCGACGCACCGGAGACGCTGACGTACGACGGTGACCAGACACGCATCGATCAGCTCCTGATGAATCTCGTCGGCAACGC
>JANMSU010000015.1:0-12272 GCA_031389835.1 Chloroflexota bacterium | reverse complement strand
CAGGTGCGCCGCTCGTCCGGCGCCGTCTGCGGCAGGATCGCCTGCTCGACTGTCTGGAAGATCCCGACCTCGGAGCTCGTGGCGCTGATCGTTCCGGTGAACGCGCCGATCAGGAGCGGCAGGAAGCTGCCGCCGAACGCGAAGAGCAGGCCGCCCACCGCCATCAGGACGGCCATGGTCGCGACGGTCCGGCGGCGGCCGAAGCGATCGGCGACGAGCGACCAGAAGACCGTCATAAGGGCGGAGCCGGCGATCGCGGCGGTAAGGATGAGGCCGATCTCAGTCGGACCCATGCCGAGCTCGTCGAGATAGAGGCCGAGCACGACGGTGAGGTAGCCGTACGCGAACGTGCGCAGCACGCGCGTCAGCAGGAGTTTCTTCCCGTCGAGACTCAGCCAGTCGAGCACGGGACTAGGAGCTTGTTGCGAGACGCAGACGGAAGCGGGCGCCGCCGCCGTTCGCTTGCTCGAGTGTGACCGAGCCGCCGTGCGACTCGGCAACGTCTTTCACGATCGACAGACCGAGGCCCGATCCTGGTAGCGATCGCGCGTTCGGCGCGCGCCAGAAGCGATCGAACACGCGGGGCGCGTCCTCGGGTGCGACGCCCGGCCCATGGTCGCGCACGCTGACCTCCGCGCCGCTCACGGTCACCTCGACGACTCCGCCCGTGGGACTCCACTTGCCCGCGTTGTCGAGGAGATTCGTGACAGCCCTCAGGAGCCGCGGGCGGATGCCGCGAACGGTCGTCCCTTCGAGGACCGCGTCGAAACGCACGCGGGGATAGCGGCCGCGCACGTCGGTGATCGCATCAGCCACGACCTCGTCGAGCCGGACGTCCTCGATCGGAAGCGTCGCTTCTTCGTCGCGGGCAAGATCGATGAGGTCGCCGACGAGCGTCGAGAGTCGTTCCATCTGGGAGACGAGCTCGAGCAACACCTGTTGCCGCTCTCGAGGATCGGTGGGCTGCCCGCGCGCCAGCAGCTCGAGGTTGGTGCGCAGGCTGGTGAGCGGGGTGCGCAGCTCGTGGGACGCGTCCGCGACGAGCTGACGCTGTTGCCGCAGCGAGATCTCGAGCGCGGTGAGCATGCCGTCGAATGACGCGGCGAGTCGCGCCATCTCGTCCGTGCCGGTCATGGCGACACGGCGGGAGAGATCGCGGGTCCGCGTCACCTCCTGCACTGTCGTACTCAGGCGACGGATCGGCGCGAGTGCCGCCTGGCCGATGAGCGCCCCCAGGAATGCGGCGAGGAGCGCGGCACTCACCGCGAGACCGATGAGCGCGAATCGCGTGCCGGCCAGCGCGGCGTCGATCTCATCGAGTGGACGAGCGACCTGTAATGCGTGGCCCGGCGTGAAGGGCACGGCATAAACGCGCCAATGCCCCGTCGAGGTCGTCACGTCGGCCCAGGCATCCGCGCTCCTACCGTTCGCGACGGCGAGCACTTCGCTTGTGATGAGCTCGGGCTGCTGGCCGTCCTCTGTATCCGAGCCCACCACCTTTCCGGAGGTGTCCACGATCTGCGCGAAGATATCGGCGCGGCCGGAGAGGAGCACCGCGCCGCCACCGCGCCTGCCGAAGCGATCGTCAGGGCGCGGGCCGTCGACGCGTGCCGTGTTCGCGGTCGTCCTGAGGCTGTCGTCGAACGCCCTCTGGATCTGCTGCTGGACCATGACGTACATCACCGCACCGGCAGCGATGGCAGCGACCGCGACTGCCGTCGCTGTGAGTAAGGTCACGCGGAGGCGGAAGGTCATGCTTCCCTCATGACGTAGCCCACGCCGCGCATCGTGTGGATGATCCGCGGCTCGCCGAGCTTGCGGCGGAGATATCCGATGTACACGTCAAGGGAGTTCGAGTCGGGACCGAAGTCGTAGCCCCACACGCGGTCGAAGATCACATCGCGACTGAGCACGCGGCGTGGATTGGAAAGGAACAGCTCCAGCAGCTGGTATTCGGTCCGCGACAGCTGGATGATCCGATCGCCACGCCGGCAGATCATCGCGTCGCGGTCGAGGGAGACATCTTCGAAACGCACTGTGCCGCGGAACTGTCCGCTCTGCGGCGCGCGCCGCTCGAAAGCCCGTAGCCGCGCGAGCAGCTCGTCGAGCGCGAACGGCTTGACGAGGTAGTCGTCGGCCCCAGCGTCGAGGCCCTCGACCCGCTCGGTGATCGCCGCCCGTGCGGTGAGCATCAGGACCGGCACGTTGCTGCCGGAGGACCGCAGGCGGCGGCAGACCTCGAGACCGTCGAGGCCGGGCAGGCCGAGATCGAGGACGATCGCGTCGTAGGGGCTGGCCGTCGCCACCTCGAGCGCCTTCGCGCCACTGGCGGCGGTCTCGGTCCGGTGGCCGGCGCCGCGAAGCGCCCGCTCCACGGCTCCCCGCACTCCGGGATCGTCCTCGACGATGAGGACGTTCACCGGCCGAAGTGTAGGAGCGCGCAGGTAAGAGCCGAGTAAGAAAACCGCGCGGCTCGCTCCTTCTTAGAGCCGTTTCATGAAGCCGGCGGTCGCAGATGGCCTCATGTCGGCAAGCTCCAAGAAAGGGAACTCAAACATGAAGTACATCGACAAGATGCTCATCGCGAGCGGACTCACGCTCCTCCTAAGTGGCGGGGTCGCGGCCGCGGCACTCTCGCCGGTCGCCGCCGACGCCGTCATCGCGCAGCTGCCGGGCGGCGCTGCCATCTTCGTTTCAGGCGGACCCTTCGGCTCGCACAACGTTCTCGCGACCGCCGCTTCGTATATCGGCGTCAACGAGGCCGACCTGCGGACAGAGCTGCAGACCGGCAAGACGCTCGCGGAGGTCGCCGTCGCGCACGGCAAGACCCGCGCCGGCCTCATCGCCGCGCTCTCGGCCGAAGCGACCACGCAGATCACGACCGCGGTCGACCAGCCGGGGACGACGTTCACGGACCGCGCCGGCAAGGGCGGACATGGTGGAGCGCGTGGCATCACCAACGACATCGCCGCAGCGGCCGTCTACATCGGTACCACCGAGGTCGACCTGCGCGCCAAGATGCAGGCCGGACAGACCCTGACGGGGATCGCGACCGCCGCGGGCAAGACCCGTGACGGACTGATCGCCGCGATGGTCGCCGACGGGACCACGAAGATCGACGCCGCTGTCGCGGCGGGCACGATCACCGCGGCCCAGGCAACCGCGAAGAAGGCAGCCCTCACCGCGCACGTCACCGAAGAGGTCGACGAGGTCCGCACCGGTGGACCCGGCGGACGAGCCCGCCGCTAAGTCAGCCTTTCCGCCTCCCTCCCTCCCTCCTGTGCGCTGCGCCCGCCCCCTGTGGCGGGCGCGGTGCATAAAACGAGCGGCCCGGTTTCCCGGGCCGCTCGTGGACTGCGATATCGCAGACGCTTTAGGTCAGGTTGTTGCCGATGTTGCTGAAGATGTTCTGGATCTGGCCGCGAAGGAAGACCATGGCCACGATGACAGCAATAGCGATGACGGCAATGATGAGTGCATATTCGACGAGGCCCTGGCCCTCTTCGTCACGGATGAAAGCGATCATGAAGTACCTCCTTTTCGTGCAAGCTCGACAGGACGGGTCGCCGCCTATCTGGACAAAGTTTAGGTGGACCCGATGGCCCGACAACCCCCAGGACAGGGTGACGTTAGTACCTGATACGCAGTGGCCACCCCCTGAAATCCGGCCCAATCCGCAAAAGACGGTCCGCCAGGCGGAATCAGCGCCGGCGATAGCACCCGCGCTCGTGGTGGTCCAGCAGGCCCATCGCCTCCATGAACGATTCGCAGATCGTCGGCCCAACGAAACGAAAGCCGCGCTTTCGTAATTCGCGCGACAACACCGCCGGATCACGAAAACCCCACACGAACGCGTCGAAGGTCCCGCGCTCCTTCGCCACCGCGAGGAAGGCCTTCGCATTCCCGATCGCGGATGTGATCTTGGCGCGGTTGCGGACGATCCCCGCGTCGCGCATCAGTCGCGCGACATCGCGCGCCCCGAACTTCGCGACCTTCTTCGGATCCCAGCGCGCGAATGCCTTCCGGTACGCCGCTCGCTTTCGGAGGATCGTTTCCCACGAGAGCCCCGCCTGCGCTCCTTCGAGCACGAGAAACTCGAAGTGGGTGCGTTCGTCGTGGCGCGGCGTGCCCCACTCCTTGTCGTGGTAGCTGATGAGCGGCTCGCGCGTGGCCCAGGCGCAGCGCCTCACGCGCCGCCCCAAGTCCGCAGCAGCCTCGGCAGCTCCGCGAGGGCATCCACGGTCGCGTCGGGCGTGACGTCCGAGGTGGGGAAGCCCGAGTCGTTCCGTCGCCAGATCGCGCGCATGCCGATCGCCTGCGCCCCCTCGACATCATCGACCTGCCGATCGCCGATCATCACGCACGCGGGCGGGACGACGCCGAGGCGCGAGGCGACCTCATGGAACACCGAGGGATGCGGCTTCGAGTGCGGGAGGTCGGAGGTGTAGACGAGCTCGTCGAGCATCCCCGCGAGTCCCTGCGCCGCGAGATCCGCGTTGTGCCAGTCCGCTGCCCACCACGTGTTGGAGAGCAGTCCCAACCGGTAGCCGCGTTCGCGCAGTACGGCAAGCGTTTCGCGCGCGTCGGCGAAGACGGTGCACCAACCCGCGACCGCGCGCGCGTAACCATCCAGCGCAGCGAGGAGCGCGCGATCGTCCGGCATAACTCCAAGACGCCTGAACCCGTCACTCACAAGACCCGTGGGCGGGCCGCTCCAATGGTCGCGATCGACGCGCTCCCAGTGCGCCTTCTCCGCCGCGCGCATCGCCTCGACGAACTGCTCCTTCGATGGGGCGACGTCGCCATGCGCCTCCTGCAGAGCGTCGTATGCGAGGCCCCACTTCGCCAGCGCGCCGCCCTCCCAGTCCGGCCAGTGCACCAGCGTGCCGCCGAGATCGAAGACGACGGCGCGTGGCGCACTCACGCGAGATCGGGGATACGCGACCTCACGCCGGCGAGAAGGATCTCTTGTCGGATGAGCTCCGAGATCGCCGCGATGTCGGGCGCCAGCGCGCGGTCGGTCTCGAGCTTCGGCACATGCTCGCGGACGACGCGACGAGCCTCCTCGACGCCCGGCGCGGTCGTGGCGCCAAGGAGATCGAGGCCCTGCGCGCCGCATAGCGCCTCGATCGCGAGCGCATCGCGCGTGTTGCGCACGACCGCCGCGAATTTCAGCGCCGCGTGGACGCCCATGCTCACGTGATCCTCCATGCCAGCGGACGTTGGGACTGACTGGACCGATGCGGGGAAGGCGCGAAGGCGGTTCTCGGTGACCAGCGCGGCACTGGTGTACTGCGCGACCATGAAACCGGAGTTCGTGCCCGCCGCGGGACTGAGGAATGGGGGCAGGCCGCTGGAATGCGAGTTCGTGAGTCGGTCGACGCGCGCCTCGCTGATGTCGGCAAGCTCCGCGACCGCGATGGTCGCGAGGTCGAGTGCGATCGCGACCGGCTGTCCGTGGAAGTTCCCACCGCTCACGACACGGCGCTGCTCCGCGAACACCAGCGGGTTGTCGGTCACGGAATTGATCTCGATCTCCAGCACGCGCCGGACGTAATCGAGCGCGTCACGCGAGGCGCCGTGCACCTGCGGCATGCAGCGGATCGAGTACGGATCCTGGACGCGCGTGTCGCCAACGCGGTGCGAGGCGACGTTCGGGCTCCCTTCCATGAGGGAGCGCAGGTTGGCCGCGACGGTCTGCTGTCCGGGATGCGGGCGCGCCGCATTGAGGTCGCTGTTCCACGCCGCGTCCGTCGCGCGCAGTGCCTCCGCCGACATGGCGCCGACGATGTCGGCCGTGGACGCGAGCACGGCGGCATCGTGAAGGGCCAAACACCCGATGGCGCTCATCACCTGCGTACCGTTGATGAGTGCCACGCCCTCCTTCGGACCCAGCTCGAGCGGTTTGAGTCCCGCACGCTTCAGCGCGTCAGCGCCGGACATGCGGGCGTCCTCGATGAATGCCTCGCCCTCGCCCATCAGGACAAGCGCGGCGTGCGCGAGCGGCGCGAGATCGCCCGACGCGCCAACACTCCCGTGCATCGGGATCACCGGGTGCACGCCGCGGTCGAGGAGTTCCAGCAGCATCTCCGCGAGCTCGGGTCGCACCCCGGAGCGACCTGCCGCGAGCGTGTTCGCGCGAAGGAGGAGCACCGCGCGGACGACATCGATCGGCAGCGGATCACCCACACCGGCGGCATGGCTTCGGATGAGATTGCGCTGCAGCGCGCGCAGCTCGCCGATCGGGATGCGGATCGTCGCCAGGTCTCCGAACCCGGTGTTGACGCCATAGACCGGCGCTTCACCCGCCGCGAGCTCCGCGACGAGCTTTGCCGACTCCGTCATGCGTCGCTCCGCCGCCCGGTCGAGCGCCGCGGGCGTACGGCGACGGGCGACCGCGAGCACGTCGGCGATGCTGAGATCCGCGCCGGTCAGCCGCAGCGTTGGCAACTACTCGGTCTCCTTCAGGTTCTCCCGGTACCAGGCGGAGAGCTCGGCGTAGTGGCGCGCCGCCCCGACCGTCCAGCGGTCGTCCTCGGCGCGGGCCTCGCGCACGACGCGGGCAGGCACACCGAGCACGAGCGAGCGCGCTGGGGCCGCGAATCGCTCCGCGAGCACCGCCCCGGCGCCGACGATGGTGCGCTCGCCAACGGTGTTCGCGCCGACCAGCACCGCTGCGGTGCCGATCAGCACGTTGCGCTCGACGATCGACGAATGGACGATCGCGCCGTGACCGATCGTGCACTCGGGCCCGATGATCGTCGGCTCACCCGTGTCAGTGTGAATGGTGCAGTTGTCCTGGACGTTCGAGCGCTCGCCGATCTCGATACGGTCCATGTCGCCGCGCAACACGGAGCCGAACCACACCGACGCGCCGGATCGTACCGTCACGTCACCGATCAGCACGGCCGTGGGCGCCACGAACGCGTCGGGCGCCACGGTCGGGCGCTTTCCGCGGTAGCCGTAAAGCGGCACGGCTCCGTAGAGTAGGTGGCGCGATGAAGACCCGCGACCTCCGCGTCGAAGGCTACCGGCCGCTCATCCCGCCTGCGATCATGCTTGACGAGCTACCGCTCTCCGAGGCAGGCTCACGGACGGTCGCGAGCGCGCGTGAGGAGCTCGTGCGCATTCTGGATCGCGAGGACGACCGCGTCATCGTCGTCGTCGGCCCATGCTCCGTCCACGACGTCGGGGCTGCGATGGAGTACGCGGGGCGCCTCGAGGCGCTCTCGCGGGAGCTCGCGAGCGATCTTCGGATCGTCATGCGCGTGTACTTCGAGAAACCGCGGACCACCGTGGGTTGGAAGGGCCTGATCAACGATCCGGGCCTCGACGGCAGCTTCCGCATCAACGACGGGCTGCGCCTCGCGCGCCGCCTGCTACTCGATCTCGCGGACCTCGGTATGCCTGCGGGGTGCGAATTCCTCGATCCCGTCTCGCCGCAGTACATCTCCGACCTCGTGAGCTGGGGCGCGATCGGCGCGCGCACGACCGAGAGTCAGGTGCATCGCGAGCTCGCGTCTGGCCTCTCGATGCCAGTCGGCTTCAAGAATGGCACCGGCGGCACGGTGCAGATCGCGATCGATGCCGTGCGCGCGACCGCCCATCCGCACCGATTCATCGGCGTCACCGAGCAGGGCCTGGCCGCTTTCGTCAGCACGCGCGGCAATCCCTACGGCCACGTGATCCTGCGGGGTGGCGCGCGGGGCCCGAACTACGACCGCGCCAGCGTGCGAGGCGCGCTTGACGCTCTGCGTGACGCGGGTCTCCCAGAGCGGCTCATCGTCGATGCGAGCCACGGCAACAGCGAGCGGGACCACCTGCGCCAGCCTGTCGTCGCCGAGGAGATCGCGGCGCAGATCGCCGCCGGCGAGAACGGCATCGCGGGTGTCATGGTGGAAAGCTTCCTCGTGGCGGGTCGTCAGGACCTCACCGACCCATCGCGTCTGGTCTACGGGCAGAGCGTCACCGACGCCTGCATCGGATGGGGGGACACGGTCGCGGTGCTTCAGGGTCTCGCGTCGGCGGCACGCGAACGCCGCGCGCGCAGCGGGGCTCAGCGAGATCGGTTGGCGTCCACCAAGCGGTAGCCGAACCCGCGCGCCGTCTCGATCGAGACGTCGGTCACGCTCGCGTCTTCCAGCTTCTTGCGCAGGCGGCCGACATGAACATCGACCAGGCGCGTGTCGCTCCCCGGCTCGTAGCCCCACACGCCAGTGAGCAGGTCGTCGCGAGTGAAGACGCGGCCGGACTCGCCGGCGAGTGTGCGCAGCAGCTTGAACTCGGTCGGCGTGAGCTGGACCTGCCTGTCACCAGCGATCGCCTGCACGCTGCCGCTGTCGATGACGAATCGGCCGAAGCGGAGCTGCTTCGCGCCGGCGCCATCGTGCGATATCTGCGCGCGGCGGAGCAGAGCTTCGATGCGAGCGAGTAGCTCGTCGTTGTCGAACGGCTTGCCGATGTAATCGTCCGCCCCGACCCGCAGCCCGACGACGCGGTCCGGAGGCTCCTTCTTCGCGGAGATGAACAGGATCGGGACGTCCGTGTTCTTCCGGAGCTCGAGGCAGAGGCTGATGCCGTCCAGGCTCGGCATCATCACGTCGAGCGTCACGACGTCCGGCCGAACGCGCTCGAAGGTCTCAACGGCCTGCCGCGAGTCGGTGACGACGTGGGTCGCATAACTCTCCTCCGCCAGGATGCTGGAGAGGAGCATCGCGATGTCGCGGTCGTCCTCGACGATCATCACGCGGGCGCCGGTGTGCGACGGCGAAGTCGCGCTGGAAGGCCGCTGTTCGATCATCACGGTCGTGTATCGCATTTGTCGTGCCACTTTGTAACGGGGCGCAGCTCGCTGCGCCCCGTTGCTGCTAGGCGTGTCGGCTCGCCCTGCGGGCTCGCCCACGCCGCAGTATTCGGGCGGCTTTCGCCGGCCCTCATCTGCTTGGCGGGTGGCGCTTCGCGCCCCGCCGCAGTAACGACGAGCAGTCTTAGAAGGAAGCGTTAACTCTCGCGAGTTTCTCCTTGATCCAGGCTGATTCCGAGCCGACGTCGTCGGGCCAGGCGGTGAAGAAAAGGCGGTCCGTCTCGTCCTCGATGGCCTGCCGCGC
Source organism: Chloroflexota bacterium (assembly GCA_031389835.1). Classification (GTDB taxonomy): domain Bacteria; phylum Chloroflexota; class Limnocylindria; order P2-11E; family P2-11E; genus CF-39. The sequence continues at coordinate 3,165 of JANMSU010000015.1, read as the reverse complement.
CTTCGCTCCTTTGGGGGTCGTCCGCGGGGGATCGCCGGCCTCCACCAGGCCGTCGCGTCGCAAGCGCGTCAGCTGTCCAGCGACGTCGGCGGGCCGCTGGGAGGTCAGCTTCGCCGCAAGATCCTGTTCGCTGGAAGCCTCGCCTCGCCAGACGCGTGTGAGTGTGTCGAGCGTAGGGCCGTCGAGGCCCGCCTGTTGCCACGCCGCCATATGGCAGTCGTCACGCGCCTGCCAGATGCCATAGATCGCGTTCTCGAGGGCGACCATCGGATGTTTGCCGTCGCCCACCATGCGCGCAGCGCGCGGGATGTGCGAGTGCCAGCGTCGATCGAGCCCCGCAGCTGTCGCATCGAAGGCGCGGCCCAGCAGCGAGGCGAGCCGCGCGAGGTCTTCGGCCGGGATCGGCGACGGAAGCGACGCGAGGTACGCGTCGGCCTCGCGCCGGACGCGTCTCGCGAGCTCGCTACCCGCGCTTGTGAGATCCCACCGTCCATCCTTCTCATCGACCAGGCCCGCGTCGCGTGCCGCCGCCGACGCCGCCAAGTGTTGATCCCACTGCGTCGCGTACGGGTTCCACATCTCGCCAAATCGTCCGCCACCTTGCGGCGCGACCGCGCCGATAACGAACGCCAGCGTCGGCCGGTCGATGCCGAGCTCGTCCACCAGGCGAAGGGGCAGGGTGAACTTCGTCCGCCGCTTGGTCAGGAACTCCGGAAACAACGGCACGAGGTCGATCGGGTAGGGAGGTCTCATGGGGTCATTGCTTTGCGCGTCGCGAGGCGGAGGGCGAGCTGCTTCAGCGCGACGGTCGTTTTGTCATTGGGCTCGGCGAGGATGTATGGCACGCCGAGATCCGCCGCAGCGTCGGCCTTCTCGGCGAACGGCACCACGAAGTCCGCCTTGCGCTTCAGGAACTTCGCGACGCCCGCGTCATCGATGCCCTTGACCGTGTTGCGCACGAGCGCGACGAGGATGCGCTCATCAGAGATGCCGATCCGAGTCAGCATCGCGAGTGTGTCCGATGTGCTTCGCAATGCCGCCAGGTGCGGAGCCGCGACGACGCAGACGATGTCGGTCACGTCGAGCGCGGCCAGAGTGATCTCGTCGAGCTTCGCGGCGAGATCGAGCACGACGGCGTCGCGTCCGCCGCGCGCGAGATCGATGGCCTGCTGGACCGCTCCGACGCTCACGAGCTCGGCTTCCTCGGGAGACGGCGGGGCAGCGAGGATCCGGACACCACTCTTGTGATCGGCGAGGTACTGCGAGAAGTCCTCCTCGGTGACGCGACTGATGTCGCCACGCGCGAATTCGACGATCGTCGCTCGGGGCCGAAGATCGAAGAACATCGCGGCCGTGCCGAACTGCAGATTCAGGTCGATCAGCACGACGGACTTGCTGTCGCCGGCTAGCGCCGCCGCGACGTTGGCTGCTAGCGTCGTCGCCCCGACGCCGCCCTTCCCATGCGCGAACGCGATGACCACGCCGAGCTTGCGAGGGGCCGCGATCACCTCGGCGACGACACGCGTCTGTCGCAGGATCGTCTCGATCTTCGCAGCGAGGACGGCCAGGTCGATCGGCTTTCCGATGTAATCGTCGGCGCCGTGCGAGTAGCCGGCCAGGATGTCCTGCTCTTGCTTGGCGGCGGACAGCACGATGATCGGCGTGCGGGCTGTCTTGCGATCCTCCCGCAGGCGCTTGACGAGCTCGAGGCCGTTCATCAGCGGCATGTTCACGTCGGTTATGACGACGTCCGGAGCGCCCTTGCCGGCGATAAGGCTGAGGGCCTCGATACCGTTCGCGGCAGCCTCTACCCGGTATCCGCGCTTGGTCAGATAGACCGTGCAGAGCTTCCGGATGGAGTCGTCGTCGTCGACGCAGAGGATCTTCTCTCCCGCCATGCCTTCCTTCCGGTCTTCCACCCGCCGCTAAACTCGCCCGAGTGCGCGGTTGCGAAACGATACGACTTCCTTGAGTACGGGAATCAACCTTGGAGACCCGTACAGGCCACAACGGGCGCGACTTCTCTCGCGCATCTTTCTGGGTCTCGGCGTCCTCGTCGCGGTGGTCGCGGGCGTCGGCACCTATCTATGGGCTAATGCGGAACGTAACGCTCCTCCGACCGACGTCGCGATGGTGGAGGTGCTCGTCGCCACCCGCGACATCGAGGCGCGATCTGCGCTCGGCTCTAGCGACCTGAAAGTCGTCAAGCTGCCGCGCGACGCCGCGCCCGCGAACGCGCTCCGCGAAGCGGCTGGCGCGGTGGGGATGATCACGACCGTGGGGCTGTCGACGAACGAACCCGTGCTGCCGACGAAGATCGCACAGCTGGGGACCGAGGGGATCATCGCGGTCCTGCCGCCCGGCCAGACTGTCGCGACCTCGAGCGCATTCCGCGCGATGTCCGTCAATATCCCCGACGCGAACGCGGCAGGCGGACTCATCGTCGCCGGCGATCACGTCGACCTGCTGTACACGCTCGCGATCGTCGAGCCGACGCGGAATGACTTCGTCGGCCGCATCGTCATCCAGGACATCCCCGTGCTCGCGAAGACCATCACCGTCTACACGCTCCGGGTCGACACGACAACGGCGGAGCGCATTGCGGCGCTGCAGGGGTCCGGAGGAGCCCTTCAGCTGCTCCTTCGCGCGCCGGGCGATGCCCGACCGGCTGGCACCGCCGGCGCCAGCTTCACGACCGAGGCGCAGCGGATCCTTCGGCCCTAACCCTCGCGACGATCACTCCACCAGCGATGGCACACGTGTGCCGGCGACCGATGAACCCGTAAAGGTCATCGTGAGTGTGTTGGCACCGCTGATGGCCAGCTCATAAGCGACGAGCTGTGAGGTGATCGTGACGTTGTTCGCGGCGGTGATCGTGAGCGTCGCCGCCGGCACGTAAAGCGTTCCGCTGAGGGTGGTGCCTGTTCGCACCGTCATCGCTGCGCCATTGACGCAGGTGCGTCCCTGGAACACGAGCATGCCGGCGTACGAGCCGGTCCGGCTCGCGGACAGCGTCATCGTGCCGGTGCCGGCGAGCGACAGATTCCCGCAGCTCCCCCCCGCGGCCGGATAGCTCGCGTTCGCGTTGTACAGGAGGACGCCTCCGGCCCCGGCCAGGACGATCGACCCGCTGCCGGTCGTCGTGAGGCCCGCTCGAAAGATGTA
>JANMSU010000013.1:0-5714 GCA_031389835.1 Chloroflexota bacterium | reverse complement strand
CGCCGTTCTGGGGATTCATGGCGATCCCGACGGCTTGCGTGAACTTGTCTTCATCGACACCTGTTTTGAGTTCTGCCTCGATGAGCTTCTGCAGGCGGTCATCAATGGTGAGCCTGACGCTGTTCCCCACCGTGGGCGCTGAGTACCCCAGCTGCTTGATCTCACGCTGCGACGCGTCGCGCTCGATCTCGCGCCAGCCGTATCCACCTCGCAGGTGTGACTCGTAGACCGACTCGAGTCCGGTGCGCCCGATGAGGTCCGTCTGCAGGTAGCCCTGCTCGCGCAGCGTGGCGAACTCCTCTTCGGTGACGGGACCGACGTAACCCAGGAGCGGCGAGTACAGGACCGCGTCCTCATACCAGCGGATCGACTCCGCTTCGACGCGCACACCTGGGAACAACTCCCCTCGCTCGGTGAGCAGCAGTGCGACGTCGCGCGCGACCGGCCGGAGCGAGATCTTCACCGGCTCATAAGGGTTACGAACGCGCTGGGTGTCGATCGCCTTCGATACATCACTCGGCTCGCGCCCGACGAGCACCCCGAGGCTCCGCGCGAGAGCCGCCTGCTTCGTCCGTGGCAGGTCCGCAGGTATGACCGTCACGGCGAAGCCGGGCAGGTTCCGCGCGAGCACCTTGCCGTTGCGGTCGACGATGGTCCCCCGTTCCGCCTCGACCGGAAGCCGTAGCACTCGGTTCTGCTCCGCGAGGACGCGGTAGTAACCGCCGTTCACGACCTGCAGATCCCAGAGACGCACCGTGAGTCCGGTGAACACGAGCACGATCGCCATCCCGACGGCGAAGAAACGACTTGGCCGGACGAAGTCGCGCGACGTGCTTCTCACAGTCCGAAGGATGCCTGCTTCTCACCCAACTGACGCACCCATCGGGCGATCGGATAGGTAGCGATCGCGAGGATCCCGTTGTAGACCGCCCCGGCGGCGGCGCCGCCGGCGAGCAGGACGGGGTCCGAGAGCGGCTGGCCGACGATGAGCAGGATCAGCAGATACAGAACGCCGGCCGCGAGCGTGGCGAGACCCACGAGCACCGCACCACTGACGATCGACCGGGGACGCAGCGCACTCTCCCCCAGCCCGATCGCCGCGACCGGCAGTAGCGACGCCAGAGCCAGGGCGCCGAGCGGACCGCCGGAGAGCAGATCCGCCGCGAGTCCACCGATGAAAGCCCACCAGACGGCCTCACGCGCTCCGGCCGCGACCGACCAGGAGGCGGCCGCGAGCATCGGGAGGTTTGGGCGCGCACCGGCGATCGACACGAACGGCACCACCGATCCTTGAAGGAGCGCAGCCGCGAGCGGTATGGCGATGGCGAGCGCGAAGCGCACGGAGCCCTCCTCTGGTAATGGCGGAACGCTGACGGCGCCACGACGCTACGCGCATGCAGCACGAGGGACGTGGAGAGCACCAGCGGCGAGACTCTGCGCTACCTAAAAAGAGAGCGACGCTGGCGACGTCGGCGGCGCCCGAGGGTCTTCGAGCGACTGGCCGGATCGCGCCAGTGGTGCACGCTCGTAACGCAGGTAGAGTCATCTACCGCAGGATGCGCAGGAACTGATACGGGACGCCCGACTCGCATTTCGGATACAATCGGTGGCACGAACAGGCCGATTTTCGTGCCCAGTTTTCCATAGGTTCTGACGCAATGTTTCACGTGTGTCAGGGGCCGAATTGACGGTCCTCGTGATCAGTAATCAGAAGGGTGGGGTGGGGAAGACGACCACCGCGATCAGCCTTGGCGCAGCCATGGTGGAGCGCGGCGAACGGGTCTTGATCGTCGACCTGGACCCTCAGGCGAACGCCACGAGTGGCCTCGGAATCAGCAAGGAGCGGGCGAATGGGATTTATGGCGTGCTACTCAGAGAGAGGCCCCTCGCCGAATCGGTCGTGCGGACCGACGTACTGGGCCTTGACCTCATTCCATCCGGCCCGGACATGGCGGGCGCCGAAGTCGAGCTCGTGCCTTTGATGGCGCGGGAGTTTCGGCTCCGCGAGGCGCTCCGCGGGGCTACGCAGTACGACACGGTGATCGTCGACTGCCCGCCTTCGCTTGGGCTCCTCACTGTCAACGCCCTGGCCGCCGGCGATGGCGTGGTCGTGCCGGTCCAGTGCGAGTACTACGCGCTCGAGGGCCTCGCGCAGCTCATGGCCACGATCGAGGCGGTCCGAGCGCGGCTCAACGAGAAGCTCGAAGTCCTCGCCATCGTGCTGACCATGGAGGACCGGCGGAACCGCCTGTCGATGCAGGTCATCGACGAAGTCCGCAAGCATTTCCCGAAGCTCGTCGCGCGCGCTCGGATCCCCCGAACGGTCCGGCTCGCCGAGGCACCCAGTCACGGCAAGCCGATCAGCGTGTACGACCCGCAGTCGCGCGCCGCGAAGGCGTACGACGAGCTGGCGCGAGAGCTCATCGCCCGGATCAAAGCGCGCGAGCCGATCGCGCTCTCCGGAGCGATCGCCTGATGGCACGCACCGGTCTGGGGCGCGGACTCGACGTGCTCCTCGGGCAGCCGCCCGCTACCGAGGCTGCGGCCACCACCCAGGCGGTAGGGACGACAGAGATCCCGCTCGAGCGCATCCGGCCCAACCGGCAGCAGCCACGCACCAACTTTGACGCTGAGGGCATCGCCGAGCTCGCGGCATCGATCAAGCGGCACGGCGTCCTGCAACCAATAGTGGTATCACGTGACGGTGACGGGTACGAGCTCGTCGCGGGCCATCGTCGCGTCCTCGCGTCTCGCGTGGCGGGAAAGACCACGATCCCCGCGGTCGTGCGCGACGACGTGCGTGACCGCCTCGAGCTCGCCCTCGTAGAGAACCTGCAGCGCACGGATCTGAACGCGATCGAGACGGCCCGCGCATACAAGCTCTTGATGGAGACCTACGACCTCACGCAGGAGCAGGTCGCCGAGCGAGTGGGGAAGTCACGCTCGCAGGTCGCGAACATGCTCCGCACACTCACCGCACCGCAGCCGCTCCAGGACGCGGTGATGGAAGGCAAGATCAGCGAGGGCCATTTGCGCGCGCTGCTGCCGCTACCTCTTTCGGATGCACTGAATGCCCTTGCCACGGTTATCGCGCGGCAGCTCTCGGTGCGCGACGTGGAAGCCCTCGTGCGAAAGATGGTCCATCCGCCGCGACGTGGCCGCGCGCGTGCGCGCCTGCGTGGCGGGGATCCCGACCTCGCGCAAGTGACGAGCGAGCTACGTTCAGCGTTGGGAACGAAGGTGGAGGTCCTGCGCGGCCGCAAGGGCGGACGCATCGCGATCGACTACTACTCCGACGAGGACTTCGAGCGTCTGTATGAGCTCTTGGTCCGCGCCGGTCGCGCGTAAGAGGGAGAGCACGTGCCGGTCAAGAAAGGCGACGACGGCGTGAAGGCCGCGAGCGGTACGAAGACCGTCAGCGGCAACGGCAGCAAGCCGCCCGCCTCATACAGCGCGAAGGACATCCAGGTCCTCGAGGGCCTCGAGGCGGTACGTCGCCGCCCCGGCATGTACATCGGCACGACCGACGTCCGCGGACTGCACCACCTGGTGCGCGAGATCCTCGACAACTCGATCGACGAGGCCATGAATGGCACATGCGATCGGATCGACGTGTGGATCCACAAGAACAACGACATCACCGTTGCCGACAACGGCCGCGGCATCCCCGTCGGGCCTCACCCGACCCAGCGCGATTCACGCGGGAAGCCGATGGACGCGCTCGAGGTCGTCATGACGATCCTGCACGCCGGCGGCAAGTTCGGCGGCGCCGGCTACAAGGTCTCGGGCGGTCTGCACGGTGTCGGCGTGTCAGTCGTGAACGCGCTGTCCTCATCGACACTTGTCGAGGTCCACCGCGACGGCAAGGTCCACACGCAGAGCTTCGAGCGGGGTAAGCCGACCGGGCCCGTGCGCACGACCACGAAACCGCATCTGCCCGCGCCGCAGCCGCTTCCGTGGACCGAGCCCCAGAAGGTCACCGGGACCGTGACGCGCTTCACCGCGGATCCGCAGGTGTTTCCGGTCATCGAATGGGACACGCAGGTCATCGAGCAGTGGCTCCGGGAGACCGCCTACCTGAACAAACGGCTGTTCCTGTCGCTTCACGACGAGCGGAGTGAGGCTGAGGCCAACTACTACTTCGACGGCGGCATCATGTCGTTCGTCCGCCACCTGAATCGGTCGCACCAGGTGGTGCATGCGAAGCCGGTGTACGTGGAGAGGACCTACGAGAACGACACCGTCGTCGAGGTGGCGCTCCAGTACAACGACAGCTTCGTCGAGAAGATCTACACGTTCGCGAACAACATCAACACGATCGACGGAGGCGCCCACCTCACCGGTTTCCGGAACGCGCTCACGCGGACGCTCAACGCGTACGCGCGCAAGAACGGGCAGTTGAAGGACTCGGATCAGAACCTCACCTCCGAGGACGTCCGCGAGGGACTCACCGCGGTCATCAGCGTGAAGATCAAGGAGCCGCAGTTCGAGGGTCAGACCAAGACGCGCCTCGGCAACGCGGAGGTCGCGGGCCAGGTCGCGGCGGCGGTGAACGACGCGCTCGGCCAGCACCTTGAAGAGAATCCGACGGACGCCAAGCGCATCGTCGAAAAGTGCCTCACGGCGTTCCGCGCGCGCGAGGCCGCGCGCAAGGCGCGTGATGTGTTCCGCAAGGGCGCGCTCGACGGCTTCTCGCTGCCGGGCAAGCTAGCGGACTGCCAGGAGCGCGACCCCGAGAAGAGTGAGCTCATCATCGTCGAGGGCGTGTCCGCCGGCGGCAACGCGAAGTCGGGCCGGGACCGCAGGTTCCAGGCGATCCTGCCGCTCAAGGGCAAGATCTTGAACGTCGAGAAGGCCCGCGCTGACAAGATGCTCGGCAACGAGGAGATCCGGGTGCTCATCACCGCACTCGGAACGGGCATCGGCGACTACTTCGATGCGAAGAAGCTCCGCTACGGCAAGACCATCCTGCTCGCTGACGCCGACGTGGACGGCGCGCACATCCGTACGCTGCTGCTCACCCTTCTGTACCGGCACTTCCGCCCGCTCATCGACGAGGGCCGCGTGTACATCGGCCAGCCGCCGCTCTACCGCCTCCAGCTCGGCAAGGATGGGCGCTGGGCGTACTCCGACAACCAGCGCGACAAGGCGATCAAAGAGCTCAAGGCCCTGGCGAAGGCGAAGAGAGACAAACGCGCCGAGAAGGCCGAGTCGGACGAGGAGAAGCCGGCCAAGGGTCGGCGTCGCGGCGCGCAGCCCGCGACCAACGGCGCGGCGGGTGCCGACGGCGAGGACGCGTCGCTGTCGACCGACGAGGGCACCGACGACGGCAAGGGTGGACGCGAGCCCGCGATCTCGCGTTACAAGGGCCTCGCGGAGATGAACGCCGAGCAGCTCTGGGACACGACGCTCAATCCGCTCACGCGCACGCTCAAACGCGTCACGCTCGAGGATGCCGAACAGGCCGACTTCGCCTTCGACGAGCTTATGGGCACCGAGGTCGAGGGCCGTAAGAAGTGGATCATGGCCAACGCGTCCAAAGCGGAGCTCGACATCTAGTGGCGCGACTGTCGGAGCTTGGCATCGACTTCGAGCACTGGTGCTTCGCCTGCGGCCGGCTCAATGAGGCCGGGCTGCACCTCGACTTCGATGTGTCAAAGGATCGCGCCGAGACAGTCTTCACGCCGCAGCGGCGGCACGAGGGCTACGACGGC
>JANMSU010000491.1:0-2155 GCA_031389835.1 Chloroflexota bacterium | reverse complement strand
GGATCGCCACCGCGAAGAACACCGGGAAAACACGCATCCGTACATGGGGAGCACGTGACGTGCCCGGCTACGTCGAGCTCCACTGTCACAGCAACTATTCCTTTCTCGATGGCGCCTCCGACGTAGAGGAGCTCGTCACGGCTGCGGCCGAGCGAGGGATGGATGCACTCGCGCTCACGGACACGAACGGTCTCTACGGCGCGGTCCGTTTCTGGAACGCCGCTAAGGATTCAGGCATCCGTCCGATCTATGGCGTCGAGATGCACACGCTCGACTTCGGGCATCTGGTGCTCATCGCGCGCGACCGCATCGGCTGGCGCAGCCTCTGTCGCACGATCTCCGCGGCCCAGCTCGCCGGCGAGAAGACGAAGCCACGCGCGACGCTCGCGCTCATCGCCGAGCACGCCGAGGGTCTCGTCGCGCTCACCGGCTGCGCGTACGGCGCGGTGCCGCGCGCGATGCGCGGCGGTGACGTCGACGCGGCGCGCGTGGCGCTCTCACGACTCGCGGGGATCTTCGGCGAGCGCTGCTTCGTCGAGCTCTCCGACCACCTCGATCCCGACGACCCCGCGCTGTGCGACGCGCTGGCGCAGCTCGCCGCGGAGCAGGGTCTCGGCGCGGTGGTCACGAACAACGTCCACTACGCGCGCCCGGAGGGACGGCGCCTGCACGACGTGCTGCGCTGCATCGACCTCGGTGTGACGCTCGACGCCGCGGGGAACCGGCTGAAGCCGAACGGTGAGTACTGGCTGAAGGACGAGGCGATCCTGCGCGAGCGGCTTGGCCGGCACGCCGAGGCGTTCGCCAACACGCGCGCCATCGCTGACGCGTGCACGCTCGACCTCGAGACGATCGGTCCCGGCGGTGGCCGTCAGGTGGGCGGAATGGCCGGCCAGGACCGCCTGCCGGGCTTCGCTGTGCCGCAGGGCCACACCGCGTTCTCATTCCTGTATGCGCTCTGCCAGGAGGGCGCGCGCGATAAGTACGGGCTCATGACGCCGGGCGTCGCGATGCAGCTCGCGCACGAGCTCAGCGTCATCGACCGCTGCGGCCTCGCCGAGTTCTTCCTCATCAACTGGGACATCGTTCGCTTCTGTAAGGAGCAGCGGATCCCGGCGCAGGGCCGCGGTTCCGCGGCGGACTCGATCGTCGCGTACGTGCTCGACATCACCAAGGTCGATCCGATCAAGCACGAGCTCCTCTTCGAGCGGTTCCTCACCGAGGACAGCCGCACGATGCCGGATATCGACCTCGACATCGCGTCCAACGACCGCGAGGAGGTCATCCAGTACGTCTACAAGAAGTACGGGGAGCGCTTCGCGGCAATGGTCTGCAACGTCGTGACCTATCAGGCACGCTCGGCGAGCCGCGAGATCGCGAAGGCGCTCGGCTTCCGTGATGAGACGGTCGACCGCATGGCGAAGTCGATCGACCAGTACCACGTCCACCCGGCGTCGCGCCCCAGCGCGGCGCAGCATCCCGCGTACAAGCACCCGAACCGTGAAGCCGAGCACGGCTGGGAGGACGGGGCGCCAGTCGCGGAGCGACTCGAGGACCTTACGAGCTTCATGGACGAGAAGGAGCGCACGCGCTTCCCGCTCTTCCGCGAGCTCACGCTCGCCATCGCCAACTTCCCGCGGCATCTCTCGATCCACAACGGCGGCATGCTCATCACCGCGCAGCCACTCGTGGACATCGTGCCGATCGAGCGCGCGACGATGCCTGACCGCAACGTGGTCCAGTTCGACAAGCGCGACGTCGAGGACCTCGGCCTGGTCAAGATGGACCTCCTCGGTCTGCGCACGCTCTCGCTCATCAAGGACGCGGTCGCCGACATCGAGGCGCGGCACGGCGAGCGCCTCGAGCTCGGGACGATCGCGCTCGATGACGAGGCGGTCTACGACCTGATCTGCGAGGTCGACACCATCGGTCTGTTCCAGGTGGAGAGCCGCGCGCAGGCGCAGGCGCTGCCGCGCGTGCGACCGCGCTGCTTCGCCGACATCATCGTCGAGGTCGCGATCATCCGGCCCGGCCCGCTGCAGGGGAACATGGTGAATCCGTACATCAATCGCCGGCAAGGCCGGGAGCCCGTGACGTACGCGCATCCGCTGCTCGAGCCCGCCTTGAGGGAGACGCTCGGCGTGATCCTCTTCCA
>JANMSU010000488.1:0-1821 GCA_031389835.1 Chloroflexota bacterium | reverse complement strand
GCACGAACGGCTCCTCGGCATAGGCAGTCGCGTAGGCATCGGCGACGCGCGCCGCGTCGACGCCGTCGCGCAGCGTTGCATAGCAGGTCGCGATGAGGCCGCGCGTCATCGGGATGAGATGCGGCGTGAACGTGAGACGCGGTGCCCGACCCGACATGCCGCGCACCTCCTGCGCGATCTCAGGCTGATGGCGGTGCTTCGGAACGCCGTACGGTCGCACGCTCTCGTCGATCGTCCCGAAGAGGTACGCGTCGTCGACGTTGTGCCCGGCGCCGGACACGCCAGACTTCGCGTCGACGATGAGGTCGTCCTCGACGAGGTCCGCGCGCAGCGCCGGCAGTAGCGCGAGCAGCGTTGCCGTCGGATAGCAGCCGGGGTTGGCGACGATGCGCGCGCCGCGGATCTTGGCGCGCGTGAGCTCGGTCAGGCCGTAGACGGCTTCCTTCAGCAGCTCCGGCGCGGGATGCTTGTAGGCGTACCAGCGCTCGTAGTCCTTCGGATCGCGAAGCCGAAAATCGCTGCCGATGTCGATGACCGAACGGCCCTCCTTGAGCCAGGCCGGCGCGAGCTTCGCGGCCTCACCGGCCGGCAACGCGGTGAAGATGACCTCGGCGTCGCCGGGCTCCGCGCTCACGGTCAGCGAGGCTGGGGCCGAGTGGAGATGCGGCTGGACGTCGCGCAACGGCTCGCCCTGACGGCCGCGCGCGACCGCGGCGACGAGACGTGCCTCGGGATGACGCAGCAGTAGACGCGCGAGCTCGCCGCCCGCATAGCCCGTTGCACCGACGATCGCGACCTTCACCGCCATGGCCGCATATTATGCGGTCGGCCGCATATTTATGCAATCGCGGCTCGGCGTGCGGTCGCCCGCCTAGCGCGTCACGACGGTGAGCACGATCGCAACGAGACCGAGAACAAGCGCGCCCATGAGGAGGGCAACGGCTAGCCGAGCGAACGGACCGGGTGGACTTTCCTGGAGTCGCCGCGTACCCAGGATCTCGCGGGCCCGCCCGGCGACCCGCTCATCGACGAACACTGTGACATGGCCGCGTGACGACACCTGCCACGATGAGCCGGACAGGCCGCGATCGACGCGAGCCGCGATCCCCTCGGCACGCAGGCGTGAGGCCATCACTTCCGCGCTGGGCTCGTCGCTCGGGAACGCCACAGCAACTTCAGCCATCGATCAGCGAACCGCGAGTAGGTCAACGACGAACACCAGCGTCTCGTTCGGTCCGATGTCGCTCCCGGCGCCACGAGCGCCATAGCCCATCGCGGGTGGAATGGTGAGACGGCGGCGTCCTCCGACACGCATGCCTGCGACGCCTTCGTCCCAGCCACGGATGACACGGCCTGCGCCGAGCGGAAAGTCAAAGGTTTCGCCCCGGTCCCACGAGGCATCGAACTGCTTCTTTGTCGACCAGGCGACGCCGACGTAGTGGACCACGACGGTCTTGCCCGGCGTCGCTTCCGTGCCCGCGCCAGTATCGATGTCCTCGCGCACAAGCTCTGCGGGCGGCGCTCCGGCGGGTATGTCGACGTTCGGCTTCGTGGCCACGCTAGGGGAAGATCCCCCGTTTCTCGATCGCGCTCGCGACTCGCTCGACCGCGACGATGAACGCGGCCTCGCGCGGGGTGCAGTCGTAGGCCTTCGTCTTGGCGAGCACCAGATCGCTCGCTCGGCGCATGTAGATCTCGAGACGCTTCTCGACCTCGTCGAGCTCCCAGTAGAACTGCGCGCGGCTCTGCACCCATTCGAAGTACGACACGACGACACCGCCCGCGTTCGCGAGGATGTCGGGCATGATCGTCACGCCGCGG
>JANMSU010000473.1:0-2053 GCA_031389835.1 Chloroflexota bacterium | reverse complement strand
GACGAGGACTTCGCGCGGAAGACGAAGTTCGGCCGCCGGGTCGTCCACGGAGGCGTGACCGCTGCGATCCTCAACGCGCTGGTGGCGGAGGACCTGCCGGGACCCGGCAGCGTCTTCATGGAGCAGCATCTGAAATACACGGCACCTGTGCACCCGGGCGACACGATCACGGCCGATCTCGTGGTGCTCAAGGCGCGCGAGGACAAGCCGGTCTACACCGTGGCAGTCCGCGTCGTGCGGCAGGACGGCGTGTCGGTGCTTGAAGGTGAGTGCGTCGTCTACGTCATGCGCACGCAGGGCTGATGGGAATTAGCTAGTGCCCTATCAGTTCCGTGCGGTGGCGACGTGAGCAGCCGTTGGGAAGAGCAGCTCGCTGCCGCTCGTGTACGACCGTAGTGTCGGTGCGATCTCGGCTTGTACTTCCGCTACCAACTGCGCTCGCTCGTCGTCGGTCATGGCCCGCAGCTCTGGGAGAGCGGCAGCTGCCCCCCGCACCACATGGGCAACCCACTCGTCAGCCGAAGGGAAGGTGATGACCTTCTCGACCGATTCGACACGAACGCTCTGGAATGCGGCGTCCTCGAGTATTCGCTGAAGGGCACCGTCCTCCCCGAGTGCGAAGGAGACCTTGATCACGGCGCCGAGCCTCCCATTCGCGGCTTTGCTCATTGCAAGCGCCACCGGGTGGTGCTCGAGGGTGCGCCAGACGCTCAGCGCGACTCGCCCACCCGGCTTCACTACGCGCCGCAGCTCGCGGAGCGCTCCTGCTTTATCCGGGAAGAACTGCAAGCCCTGCTGACAGATGGCGACATCGATGGAGGCGTCCGGCAGCGGCAGCGCTTCAGCGCTCGCCTGCTGCCACCGCACGACACCGTCGCGAGTGCCGATGACCTCGCTCGCGACGCGCAACATGTCGGGGCTGAGGTCCACACCCACGAGGCTCCCGTTGGGCGAGATCCGCTTCACGACCTCTCGGGCGACGGCGCCGGTCCCGCAGGCGAGGTCCAACACGCGTTCGCCCGGCTGTGGCCGTGCGCGGTCGATGAGGTCCAGGCTCCACGGCGCAAAGAGATACCGGACTTGATAGGACTCGTAGAACGCTGCCGGGTTCGGGGGCGTCTGCTGGCTCATCTCCATACCCTCCGCCAAGATGCGGCACGACGCCTGGTGTCGCGATGGCGCAAACAGACGTTAGCGCATTCAGCAGGGTTTCCCGCGGCAGTCGTCTACCGCAGCCGGTGATGGGAGGTAGAAGAACTCATCGATCGACCGGAGGCGCGACATCCGGTCTGGCTCCACAGTGCCGGTCGTCGCCGGCGAGCCGGCCCTCGTGCCGCAGGACGTGAGCACGGCTGCCGTGAATGCGAGCCCCAACGCGATCCGCTCGATCCTCTGCAACGCCATCGTCTGTCTCCCTCAGTGAGATGGCGTCAACGTAGGCGTCGTCGACCGCTCCGAAAGCGTGGAAAACACGCGCATTGGTCGGCGTTGTGCGGGGCGCTAGTACGTACGTACCGGTTCGGCGCCACCCACCCACGCCGCGACTTGTGATCGCGACCGGAACTCCAACTTGCGCAGGACGCTCTCGACGTGACCCTCGACGGTGCGCTCGCTGATCGTGAGCGCATCGGCGATGCCGTGGTTCGTAAGGCCCTGGGCGACCAGAGCCGCGACCTCACGCTCGCGGGAGGTAAGGCGCGCCGGCGCATTCCGAGGCTTCGGCGACTGCTGCTGCTCGCCCCGGGCCACGTGCAAACCGCGCGCGACCGCCCACGCGCGCAGCTTCGTCAAGAAATACGATGCCTTCGCCTCGCGCCAAAGCACTTCAACGGCCGCGACCTCCGCTGCTGCAGCCTGATAGTCGGGCACCGACGAAAGGAGCAGCTCAGCTCGTCGAAGGCGCGGAAGGGTCTGTCCAACCAGCGAGCCCCCGACGCCTCTGAAGTGCTCCGCGGATTCCGCGAACAGGTCGAGGGCGGGCTGAACCCGGCCGTCGCGTGCTGCGCGTTCCGCGAGTGCGTACGTGCGACGCCCCTTCTTGCTCTTCGCCCCG
>JANMSU010000468.1:0-1597 GCA_031389835.1 Chloroflexota bacterium | reverse complement strand
CGGCCAGGACAGGGCGCGGATCGCTCGCGACCTCTCTGATCGATGAACGCTCCGGCCGTTGCCTCGCTCCAAAGACTCGGGTCGTACGGATCCTCGCCGCTGATCACGAGCCGCGCGGCGGTCCAGAAGCAGAAAAAGTCGGTGAGGCGCGGCTCGCGTACGACGTCGATCGAGGCGAATGCCGCGGCGAGCGCGAGGAGCGCCGGCACGGCGAAGACGGACAGGCGGCGCACGACGAGAGTATGGTCGGCGGCGGTGCGTCTCACGCTCGCCATCGCCGTCGCGCTGATCGCGTTCGCCGTCGGCATCGTCTCGGGTGCGGTCGACCTGCAGGCGCACGATTTCGTCGCGATCTATGCCGCCGCGCGGCTGGTCGCACTGGGACGCGGCGCGGAGATCCTCGATCCCGCGGCGATCCTCGCCATGGAGCACGCGGCGCAGCCCGCGCGCGACGTGCTGCTCCCCTGGGTACATCCGCCGGCTGTAGCGCTGCTGCTCGCGCCACTCGGAGCGCTGCCGATCCTCCCCGCGTTCGCGCTGATGACGGTGATCGGGACCGCGGCGCTCGCGGTCGCCGCGTTCCGACTCGCGCCGCTCGCCGAGACGGGACAGCGGCACCGCCTTTATCCATTCGCGCTGCTGGCGCCACCGTCGACCATCGCCCTCACACAGGGGCAGACGACACCGGTCGTTCTGCTGCTGGTGGCGAGCGCGATCGGCGCGCGGCCCTTTGTCACCGGACTCCTGCTGGGTCTGACGGCGATCCGACCCCAGACGCTGCCGCTGTTCGGCATCGCGGCGATCGGCGATCGCGGCAGGCTCGCCGGGTTCGCGACTGGCGTGGGCCTCATCGCATTCCTATCTCTCTTGGTCGTCGGCCCGGACGGCGCCGCGCGATACGCAAGCCAGCTCGTGACCGCCGGGTCGTGGGCCGCGACCGGCGAATACGGGGTCGGCGCGGCGATCGGCTGGATCGGTCCCGCGCTCGCGCTCGGATTCCCGCTGATCGGACTGGTGCTGGCCGCGCTGTCACTCGTCATCGGCGCGGTGCTGGTGCTGCGCGGACCACTGCGGATCGAGCAGGCCGCGGTGTGGTCGCTGCTCGCGAGCCCGCACACGCTGCTGCACGACGGTGTCCTTGCGTATCCCGCGATCGCGGCCTGCGCGCGCACGACACGACGGACCGTGGTGCTCGTCGGGGCCGGCGTGACCGCCGCGCTGCTGCACCAGTGGGGGGCGCCGGTCGCGCCGCTCTATCTCGCCGGGATCGCGGTCTTCATGACCACCGAGGTCAGGAGATGAGCTGCGGTGCGCTCCGGATCGGGACGTGGACGTTGAGCACCACGGTGCCGTCGGGCCGCGTCTCGTGCTGCGATTCGCCGTGCAGGAGGTCGAGGCGCTCGCTACGGCGAAGGCCGGACTGCAGCTCACCGTCGGGTGGCAGCTCTTTGCCGTCGCTCTGAAGCAGGATCTCGAGCTTGTCGTCCTTCCAGGTCATGCCGAGGACGAGATCCTTGGCCGTCGCCTTTTCGATGCGCTCGACCAGCGAATCCTGGATGAGCCGGAAGATCGCGACCTCGTCGTCGGAGGGAAGGCG
>JANMSU010000461.1:0-5126 GCA_031389835.1 Chloroflexota bacterium | reverse complement strand
GTGTCGTAGTTGGCCTTGGTGAGTCCGAGCTGCAGCTCGCCGAGGGCCGCATGCCAGAGCTGCTTGAGGTTCAACGGCTCCCCTTCTCTGCGCTCGAACATACGACGCTCCCCACAACACGATCACGCGAGATGCCGCCACACCGAACGCGAAGACAAGGAAAGGATCCGCCCGCCGGAAGCCACGGAACAGTAGCACAGGCGCACTGCTAGACTTTCTCGCACACACAGCACGCAGCACACGTCCATTTGATGTTTCATTCATCCATTTTTTTCGGGGGAGAAGGGACAGTTCGTGAAGCGCACGTATCAGCCGAAAACGCGTCGCCGCGCGCGAGTGCACGGTTTTCGCGCGCGCATGAAGACGACGGGCGGCCGCAGGGTGTTGGCACAACGTCGCGCGCGTGGACGGAAGCGCCTCACCGTCGCCTGAACGACCTCGCCGTTATGCACGCCGCGCGTCTGCGGCGATCCACAGATATCGCGGCCGTGCGCAGGACCGGGCGCGGCGTTCGCGATGCCGCTTTCGTCGCACGCCTACGCCCTAACGACATGAGCGTCATGCGTCTATCGGTGTCCGCGCCGCGTACAGTCGGCATCTCCACGATCCGCAATCGGGCGCGGCGTCGCGTGCGCGAGGCCTTCCGACTGGCGTGCGCCGCGACGGACGCGCCGGCCCAGGACATCGTCGTGACCGTGCGCCGCGAGGCACTCACTGCTGGTTTCTCGGCACTTCGCGCCGCCGCCACGGCCGCGCTCGGCAACGCGCGCCAACCGCGCGGATGAAGACATTCGCGCTGTCCGCGCTGCGGTTCTACAAGGCGCGCCTGAGCCCGCATCTTCCCCCTGCGTGCCGCTACACGCCGACCTGCTCTGAGTACGCGATGGAAGCCATCGAGCGACACGGCGTGCTGCGCGGCGGTTGGCTCGCGACGCGCCGCCTCTTCGCGTGCAATCCCTTCAGTCGCGGCGGGTACGACCCCGTGCCGGAGCACTAGCCAATGGACATCCTGACGCTCTGGAACGGCCTCCTCATCTACCCGATCATGAATCTCACCGTCCTCGCGTTCTCGCTCGTTCGCGATTTCGGCCTAGCCATCATCATCGTGACGGTCGCGATCAGGCTTGCTCTTTATCCCCTTTACGTGACGCAGATCCGGTCGCAGCGCGCCATGCAAGAGGTCGCGCCGGCGATGGCCGAGCTGAAAAAGAAGTACGGCAAGGATCGCCAGCGTTTCAGCCAGGAGCAGATGAAGCTCTACAGCGAGCGCGGTGTGAACCCTGCGGCCGGATGTCTTCCGCTCTTGCTGCAGATGCCGCTTCTGATCGCGCTCTACAACGCGCTGTTGCAGCTCGGTTGCGGCATCGGTCCGCCGCCCGACAACAGCTGCCCGGGCCTCACGCACGCGATGGTGGAAAGCTTCCGCTATCCGTTCATCGCCAATCCCATCCAGCCGGATGGCTCGCTCGACACCACCGCGAACTGGCTGCCGTGGATCACGCGGGGTCTGCAGCACCCCGACCCGCTCTTCATCCTGCCCGTTCTCGCCGGGCTCGTGCAGCTCATCGCGTCGGTCATGGCGATGCCCGCGAAACAGGTCCAGAGCGACGATCCAGCGGCGCGCATGACCCAGTCGATGGCGTACACGTTCCCGCTCATCACCGTCGTCATCGGGGCGCAGTTCCCGGCGGGCCTGACCGTCTACTGGATCGCCACCACGGTGTTCCAGATCGTCCAGCAGTACTTCGTGAGCGGCTGGGGGCAGTTGCCGAAGTACCTCCCGTTCCTGCGTGGCATCCCGACTCCCGCGGATCGCGACCTGCATCGTCGCGAGGAGGCCGCGATAGTCGAGGCGCGGCAGGACATGAAGGACCAGGACAGCGAAGAGTCGGACGAACGTGAGGAAGCTAGCGCGGCGCCTGGCCGGTCGAACGGCGGGCGCCGCCGCGGACGGAGGAGGGGAAAGCGATGAGCCCACTGCGTGGTGAGGAGTTCACGGGCCGGACCGTTGAAGAGGCGATCGAGCGCGGACTTCGGGCGCTCGGTCGCAAGCGATCCGACGTCGATATCGAGATCCTTGAGAAGGGCAAGCCCGCGAACGTGCTGGGTATGGGTGGCGAGGACGCGCGCGTGCTTCTGTCGTTCCAGGAGGATGAGCGCGCCGCGGAGCCCGAACCGGTCATCGACGAGGCCGAAGTCCCGCGCCGTCCCGATGCCGTGCGTGCGGCGCGTGAGGAGGAGGGCGAAGAGGCGTCGCCGGCCTTCGCAGAGGAGCTCGCGCTCGGCGCGAGCGTTCTGCGTGAGTTGCTGGCAGCGATGGGCGTCGATGCGGAGGTCGCGCTCGATGATCGCCCTGGCATGGAGGGTGTCGACGTGCTCGGCGCCGATCTGGGCGCTCTCATCGGCCGCGGCGGCGAGAACCTCGTCGCGCTGCAGCAAGTGGTGAGCGCGATCACATCGAAGCGCGTCGGGCGCTCGGTGCACGTCCCGATCGACATCGAGGGCTACCGGCGCCGCCGCGAGGACCAGCTTCGGGAGATCGCGCAGCGCGTGGCCACGCGGGTGCGCGCGAGCGGCCAGGCCGTCACGCTCGAGCCGATGCTCGCCTACGAGCGACGGATCGTGCACCTGTCGGTGCAAGGCCAGCCGGGTCTGAAGACCGAATCCGTCGGCATGGAGCCCAACCGTCGCGTGGTCATCAGCTCGACGGCGCCAGGCGCACGCGGACCCTTCGGCGAGGGCGGTGGCCCTGGTGGCCCAGGCGGCTTCCGGCCGCGGCCGCCCGGAGGCGCGGGCGGCGGTGGGGGCTACGGGCCTCGCCGCGGCTACGGGCCGCGGCCCAGCGGCTATCGACCGCGTCCCGAACGAGGTCCCTAGCCGCGCAGGGCGGTGACAAGGCGCAGTAGCGGCCGTTAGCTTCCTTGCCGTGACAGACCCGAACTGGACTCCTTCGCGCGTCCGCCGCAATTTCCGGATCGACCTGTTCAGCGCGCTGGGCGCCGGCGCTTTCGTGTCGGTGCTTGTCGCCTTCATGCCGGTGGTCGTCCGGCGCATGGGTGGCTCCACGACCGACGTCGCGATCATCGTCGCCGGCCCCTTCATCGGGATGCTGCTCTCGCCGATCTTCGCGTACCTGCTCGCGCACCTGCCCGTCGTGCGCGTCGTCGCTGGCGCGTCGGCGCTGTCGCGTGCGGTCTTCCTCGTGAGCATCCTCGTGGCCGCGACTCCGTTCGCGCTTGCGGTCACGACCGCGGTGTTCTGGATCATCGCCGTATCGAACATCGCCGCCTACACCGCGCTGATGCAGGGCATCTACCCCGACCGCGAGCGCGCCTTCGCGATGGGCAACGTCCGCGTCGGCGCCTCCGTGGCCGGTATCGTCGCCGCGGCCCTCGCTGGCAGCTTTATCGACGCCGTTCCGGCGCAGTGGGTCTTTGGGGCCGCCGCGCTCGTGGGACTGCCGTGTGCCATGGCCTTTTTCGCGATCCGTTACGACGGCCCGGCCACGCCTCCTGCGCGTCGACCCGCCGCCACGATCGCGCGCGACGTCTGGGCGGACCTTCGCTATCGCAAGCTGATGCTTGCCTTCACGATCTTCGGCACCGGCAACCTCATGAACTTCGCGGTGTTCCCGATCATGCTGGTCGACCACTTCGATGCGTCGAGCTCGTTCGTGGGCACGCTCGCGATCGTCCAGTCGGCGACGTTGATCGTCGCGTACCCAGTCTTCGGACGGTTGATCGACCGTGGCTCGACCCTGCGCCTAACGTTGATCGCGACACTGCTCACCGTGCTGGTGCCGATCGGGTACCTCGTCGCACCGGGCACGTGGGCGCTCCTGCCGGTGGCGGTGATCACCGGCATCGTCGTCGCGAGCGGCGAGCTCACGGGGTTCACGAACATCGTCCACCTCGCGCCCAGGGATCGGATCAGCGAGTACGCCGCTGCGAATGCATTCCTGCTCGGCGTGCGCGGCACGATCGCGCCGTTCCTAGCCGCGGCGCTGCTGGGGATGGTCCCGCCGCAGGTCGTGCTGGTGCTCGGGACGCTGCTCATGATCACCGGCGCGCTCGTGCTGGCTCAGCTCGTTCGCGTGCCCGAGACGCGGGCCCTCGAGGTCGCGCGCGCCGAGGCCTAGCTCAGCGGACTCCGGTAAGCGGGACCCCGTTCGCCTTCATCGCCTCGATGAACCGGTCCGCGATCAACTGATAGCCCGCGTCGGATGGATGGAAGCCGTCGCCTGACACCGTGATGGTGCTGACCAGCGGGGCGCTGCCGGTGAAGAGATCGACCGCGATGACGCGCCCGGGATGCTTGGCCACGATGGCGGCGATCACGGTGTTGTACGCCTGGATCAACCTGAACAATGCCGCCTTGTCCGCCTCCGCATACGCGGGCACTGGCCTTACATCCGGAACGTTGCCGAGGAAGATCTTCGCCTCGGTGCCCGACACGAGACCATCGACGATCGCGCCGAGGTCGTTCGCGTACGAGGCCGGCTCGATGGTCGCGTTCATGTCATTCACCGCGAGCCAGATCGAGACCACCGTCGGCTTCTGGGCGATCGCACCGGGCAGCTGCGCCGTGCGCGCCTGGAGTGCGATGGAACCCGACACCCCGACATTCACGAACGCGCTGCCCGGCGGCAACATCTTCGCGACGCGCGCCGGCCACGACCCGGTCGCCGGATCCGTGGCGCCGATGCCGACCGCATCCGACGCGCCGATCGCGACGTACCGGATCGCCGCCGTTGCGGTTGGGGCCGCGCTGGGACTCACGCGTGCCACTGTGGACGAGGACGACGTCGGGGGCGCGGCGGTAGGGGCGCGGGACGGGGATCCCGAGCAGGCGGAGGCCACCAGCAAAGCGAGGAAGAAGCCGGCACGTAGCAAGGTTAGAATTGATGGTGCCTGAAAGGGCCACGGGGATGCGTGGTTTCGACAGGGCAGGCGACGTGAACGTCGCGAGCCGAGGTACGTCGTTCTTCCTCGTTAATCCGAACGGCAGCCAGATAACTGGCAACAATTCCTACGCACTCGCTGCCTAGTCAGTGAGCGTCCTCCCGGTCTCCCCTTCGCGGGCCGGGAAGGGCGACTTAAGCGAAGGTGCGGTCCGCTGATCGGCTG
>JANMSU010000378.1:0-4628 GCA_031389835.1 Chloroflexota bacterium | reverse complement strand
GCGTGAACTGCGACCAGACGATCTACACGCTGATGCAGCGGCGCCTCATCGAGGAACGAGGTCGGCGCGAGGCGCCCGGACGCCCGATCCTCTACGGCACCACCTGGGAGTTCCTCGAATGCTTTGGCCTGTCGAGTCTCGATGACCTGCCACGCGCTCTCACGCCCGAAGGTCTGGTCCCCGGCGTCGGGGAGCCGGTGGGGGACGGCTCCGCGTGATCCGTCTGCAGAAGGTGATGGCGGACCGTGGCGTGGCCTCGCGTCGCGCCGCCGAAGAGATGATCACCGAGGGTCGCGTGCGCGTGAACGGTGACCTGATCACCACCCTGGGCACGCGCGTGCCGGAGGACGCGCACATCGAGCTCGATGGCCGGCTGATCGCGGCGCCGTCGGCGCACCGCTACGTCCTCCTCTACAAGCCGATCGGCATCGTCTCGACCGCGAGCGATGAGCACGGCCGGCGGACCGTGGTCGATCACATCGGCGCACGCGAGCGTCTGTATCCGGTCGGGCGGCTCGACACGGACTCGGAGGGGCTCCTACTGCTGACGAACGACGGAACGTGGGCACAGCGCGCGCTGCACCCGAGCTACGGCCACGAGCGCGAATACGACGTCGCGGTGGAGGGTGATCTCACGGACGAAGCGCTCGCGCGTCTTCAGCGGGGGATCCCCCTCGAAGAGGGGATCGCGCGCGCTGTGCGCATCACAGTGCGTTCGCGGTCGCACGGCCGCTCGCGTCTGTCGATTGTGTTGCGCACAGGTTGGAAGCGGCAGGTGCGTCGCATGTGCGCCGCGGTCGGTGTGAAAGTCTCGCGCCTCGTCCGCGTGCGCATGGGTCCGCTCCAGCTAGGACGACTGAAGCCAGGGGAGTTTCGCGATCTCACGAAGAAAGAGATCGACGCGATGACGGCGCCGACATCAGAGCCGAAGCCGCAGGCACGAGACGAGGCAGCGCGACCGATCGCGCGAGTGCCGCGAGTGCCGCGACGAGAGGGGATTCGACCGGCGGCGCCACGCGCGGGTGAGCGCGGTGGTGTGCGCGAGAGGGCGCCGAGAGCGACGAGCCGCGAAGGCGGATGGGTAGCAACGCCGCGGGTGACGCGGCGAGGCGCAGTCTCGCGAGCGAGAGTGGAGGGGCCCCGCCGGCAGCCGTACGGCGCGCGAGCGGTGCAGGCGGGGAGGCCAGCTCGCGAGCGAGACGCGCGAGCCGCGGCAGGACCCGCGGCGCGATTCCGCATGGGAGGAACCGCCCCGCGAGCCGTGGCGCCGAGGGCCCCCGCGCGCGAGGGGTCCCCGACCCGCAGGGGCGGGGTTTCGCGCGAACAGAGGGTTTCGGCGCCACGGCGAGTGAAGCGCGGTGCACGAGCATGACGCCGAGGACGATCGCGATCGACGGGCCCGCGGGCGCCGGCAAGAGCACGATCGGCGCGCTCGTGGCGGAGCGGCTCGGCTACCTCTTCCTCGACACGGGCGCGATGTACCGCGCGATCGCGCTCGCGGCCCTCCGTAAGGGCGTCGATCCTGACGACGCCGAACGTCTCGCACAGCTCGCGCGCGAATCGCGGATCACGATCGGACCACCGACTGTGCGCGACGGTCGCGCGTACACCGTGCTGCTCGACGGTGCCGATGTCACGTGGGACATTCGCTCACCCGAGGTGGACCGGACCGTATCGCAGGTCGCCCGTGTCCCCGCGGTGCGCGACATCATGGTCGAGCAGCAGCGTGAGCTCGCCCGGCGTGGGCGTGTCGTGATGGTCGGACGAGACATCGGGACGAATGTCCTGCCCGATGCCGAATGCAAGGTCTTCTTGACGGCCTCCGCGGCAGAGCGCGCGAAGCGGCGTGAGGAGGAGCTGCGCTCGCGCGGCGAGGTGCGTCCGCGGCAGGAGCTGCTGCAGGAGATCCTCGGGCGCGATCGGATGGACAGCGAACGCAAGGTGGCACCGCTGCGCACGGCCGACGACGCGGTCGTCGTGCAGACCGATGGACTCTCCGTAGGTCAGGCGTTGGAGATGGTGCTCGCGATCGTCACGCGTCCCGCGTCCGCCGCGTGATCTCGGACAGCATCCCGGAGTGGCCGGTCGAACGTCTCGTCCTGTGGCGCCTTCTGTTCCCGCCGATCCGCACCATCGTCCGCGCGCTGGTCCACGTTCGTGTGGAGGGCCGCGAGGGCCTGCCGAAAGCCGGCCCGTACATCCTCGTTTCGAACCACATCAACTGGAAGGACCCGCCGCTGATCTCGATCAACCTTGATCTGTCGGTCCGCTACATGGCAAAGATCCAGGCATTCAACTATCCGCTGCTTGGATTCATCGTCCGTCAGACCGGCGCCTTTCCGGTGCGGCGCGGAGAGGGCGACCGGCGCGCTCTTGTGACCGCTCTGCGCGTGCTCGCCGGAGGTCAGATCCTCGGATTCTTCCCGGAGGGGCACCGGAGTGAGACGGGTGCCCTCCTCCGGGGAAAGCCGGGCGTGGGTTTCCTCGCGTCACGTGCCGGCGATGTCCCGATCGTCCCGATCGCCATGATCGGAACGAAGCAATCGTTGCCTCGCCTCATCTTCGGCGGGCACGCCGTCTTACGCGTGGGACGACCTTTTCATCTTTCCGAACTGACTGAAGAAGAACGTCGAAACGAGCAGGCGGTGACCGATGGCGTGATGAGACGAATTGCAGCGCTTTTGCCGAGTGAGATGCGTGGTGCGTACCCCTAGAATCGATGTCAATGGAAGTACTGCTCGCACGCGAGAATGGGTTCTGCTTCGGCGTCAAGAAGGCTGTCGAGCTGACCGAGGCCGCCGCCGAAACGGGCAAGACCGTTCATAACCTCGGACAGGTCGTTCATAACCCCAAGATCAGCGAGCGACTCGCCGCGCGCGGCGTGAAAGTGATCAAAGACCCGGCGGACGCCGTTGACGGCATCGTCGTGATCCGCGCTCACGGTGTCCCCCCGGAGGTCCGGAAGCAGATCGAGGAGCGCGGGCTGGAGTGCATCGATGCGACCTGCTCCCTCGTCCTCCGCGCGCAGCGTTTCACCAAGCAGCTCGCGGATGAAGGCTATCGAGTCATCATCCTCGGCACACCCGACCACCCGGAAGTCGTCGGTCTGAAGGGGTTCGCCGGCAACGACTACGTCGTTGTCGAGACGAAGGAAGAATGGTCGAAGCTCCCCAAGATGAAGCGCGCCGGCGTCGTCTCACAGTCGACGCAGCCGCCGTGGGCCTTCAGGGAGCTGGTGGCGCATGTGTCGGAGATCGCGCAGGAGACGAAGGTCTACAACACCGTATGCCCGGTCACCGTGAAGCGGCAGGTCGCCGCGAGTGAGCTCGCCGAGCAGGTGAAGACGATCATCGTCGTCGGCGGCAAGAATTCCGCGAACACGCGGGAGCTCGTGAACCTCGCGAAGATGCAGGGCCGCATCGCATATCACATCGAGAACGCGAACGAGCTACAGCCGGAGTGGCTGCGCGATCAGGAGCGCGTTGGACTCATCGGCGGATGCTCGACGCCGATGGATACGCTCCTCGAGGTCAAGGAGCGCGCCGAGGAGCTCGCGGAAGCGGTCCCGGCCTAACCTCCGTGTCCCGCGCCGTCGTTGCGGTGGTCGGCAGGCCCAACGTTGGAAAGTCCACGCTCTTCAACCGGATCGTCGGCGAGCGCGTCGCGATCGTCGAGGATCTCCCCGGCACTACGCGTGACCGCATCTACGCGACCGCGGAATGGCGCGGACGCGAATTCTCGCTGATCGACACCGGCGGTCTCGACGATCCACGCGCGGGCGCAATGGAGGCGGCGGTGCGGCGACAAGCCGAGGCCGCGATCGAGGAAGCCGACGTTGTTCTGTTCATCGTCGACGCGCAGTCGGGCATCCTGCCGGTCGAGCACGACGTCGCGGATCAGCTTCGCCGCAGCAGAAAGCCGGTGATCCTCGTCGCCAACAAGGCCGACTCGTGGCGCGGCGAAGCCCAAGCCGCGGAGTTCTACGCGCTCGGGCTCGGCGATCCGTATCCGGTATCCGCCATCCAGGGCCACGGCACAGGCGACCTGCTCGACGTTGTCGTCGAGCGTCTGCCCCCGGAGAAGGAGGCGGAGCTATCGACCGATGCGCACGTCGCGATCGTGGGCCGGCCCAACGTCGGCAAGTCGAGCTTCCTCAACACCCTGGTCGGGAGCGAGCGCGCGGTGGTGAGCGAGATCCCCGGCACGACACGCGACAGCCTCGACACCGCCATCGAGTTCCGCGGTCGTCGCCTGGTCCTCGTCGACACTGCCGGGATCCGCCGGCGTGGGCGTGTCGAGCAGGGCATCGAGCACTACGCGTTACTCCGCACGGCGCACGCGCTCGAACGCGCTGACGTCGCGATCCTCCTCACCGACGGGACCGAAGGCGTGACCGCCCAGGACACACACATCGCCGGATACGCGCTCGAGGCCGCGGTCGGCCTGGTGCTGGCGGTGAACAAGTGGGACGTGGTAGACCGTGGCGAGGAGATGACCGCGCAGGTCGAGGCCGAAGTCGCCCGTGAGTTCCACTTCGCGCCGTGGATGCGGCATCATTTCGTCTCCGCGAAGACCGGCCGCAACGTCGAGGCGACGCTCGAGGACGCGCTCAAGGTCGTCGACGAGCG
>JANMSU010000377.1:0-4405 GCA_031389835.1 Chloroflexota bacterium | reverse complement strand
GAGCTCGATCGGGAGCGCCTCGCTCTCGTCAAACGCTATCCCGAGTCGGCGCAGGCCAGCAGCCGCGACGACGACCGCGTCGTACTCACCGTCGCGGACCTTGCGCAGCCGCGTGTCGACGTTGCCGCGGATCTCACGCGGGATCGCGTCAGCGCGAAGGGCGCGGAGGAACGCGGCCCGCCGCGGGCTCGAGGTGCCCACGACCGCGCCGCGCGGCAGTCCGGCGAGGCCGTCGCGTGAGCGCGTCACCAGGACATCGCGCGGATCCTCACGCGCCGGGATCGCCGCGATGATGAGGTCCGGCGGCTCTTCGGTCGGCAGGTCCTTCAGCGAATGCACCGCCACGTCGATCTCACCGACTCGCAGCGCCTCCTCGATAGCGGTGACGAACACCCCGTCGCCGAGCTCGCGGATTGGACGGTCGGACTCATCGCCCGCCGTGCGGAGAACTCGGATCTCGACATCCGGACCGAGGCGCTCCGCAACGAGCCGCGTCTGCGCGAGGGCGAGCGCGCTTCCACGCGTGCCGATCGTGATCACTGCTTGCGACCGATCCCGAAGAGCTCACGGGCGGTGTCGCTTCGTGCGGGTTTTTCGCGCAGCGCGACCGTCGGCGCGTGCAGGAGCGCGTTCGTCAGACCGGTGGAGAGCGCCTCGACGATGCGACGATCCCGCTCGCCCAGGTGACCGAGCCGGCGCAGCGCGCGCTCGAGCTGCGTTCGGCGTAGGGATTCGGCACTGGCGCGGACGTCGCGGATGGCCTCGACAGCTGCGCGCTCATTCCACTCACGCACGAATGCCAGCGCCTCGCGCGAGCAGCGCTCCGCGGCGAATGAGACTTCGTGCGCGGGGACGGCGGCCGTCTCGCTGGTGAGGTGGTCGACGCTGCGATAGCGAAGGCCGGCGAGGTCGCGCGCGTCTCCGGCAACGCTGCGCGGTACGGCGATATCAACGATCACGAGCGAGCGCTGGCGAAGTCGCGCCGACAGCAGCGCACGCGTGAGCACCGTACCGCGCGTGTCGGCGGCAGAGACCACGGCATCGGAGCGCGCGAGCGCCGCGGGAATGTCGTCGAGGGCGAGCGCCTCTGCTCCGGTCATCGCCGCGATCGTCTCGGCGCGCGCGCGATCGCGGTTCGCGACCAGCACGCCCGCTACGCGGTGCGACAGGGCACGGACCGCGAGCTTCCCCATCTCCCCAGCGCCGATGACGAGCACTGTCGCTGACGCGGGATCCTCCAGCGCCTGCACCGCGGCGTCGACCGCGAGCGATCCCACGGATCGATGCACCTCGCCGAGCCGCGTGGTGCGGCGGATCTCGCGGCCGACATGCAGCGCGCGTTCGAACAGCCGGCGGAGCATCGGGTGCAGGTCGCCGGACGCGGCTTCGTACGCCGCACGCACCTGACGGAGGATCTGCGCCTCGCCGGCGATCGCGGAGTCGAGGCCGGTCGTAACACGAAACAGGTGCGCGGCAGCATCCTCGGCGACGAGCGTCCGCATCGCTGGAACGGCCTCGATCTGATCGACCATCTCGTAGATCTCGACGCGGTGACAGGTCGCGAGGACGACTCGTCCGGGCGCCGCCGTCAGCGTGGCAAGCAAACGCTCGCGCGTGTCGAGGGCGGCATCGCGCTGATGAGCGACGTGTGCGACGAGGAACGGCGGCACCGACACGACCCGTTGACGGTACCGCCGGGCCCGACATGACGAAAGCGCCGTACCGAGGTTTTCGCACGTTCACCGCGAGATACCTAATCCGCTGGCGGATACCGGGTGCGCTGCCTCGCCGGGCGCGAGTTAGCTGACCGGTTTCTCCATCACCCAGTGCCAGGTCCATCCGACCGCTGGCGACGTGACAAGCGCGGTGATTGCTACGAGGTCAAACGAGGTCGCGCCGGTCGCGCCGCAGTACGCCGCGAGCAGCAGCCAGGCAGCCGAAACCGGAACAGCGACACGCAGCTTCCTGAACGCCTTCCTCATCCGACCGAACATATCGCGCGGACTCTGCGAGGACCAGCCTGATCGGGGGTCTACCAGTTTCCTTTGTGGATCACTTGCTCCACCGGACGATGGCCGCGTTTCAGCGATGGCGACGGGCGGTCCATCGGCTTCGCGTATCCGATCGCGATCGTGCCGATCGCCGTGAGCTCGTCCGGCACTCCGAAGGTCTCGCGAAATTTGGCCTGATCGGAGACGCCGAAGAACACCGCGCCGAGGCCCGCGTCCACCGCGGTCATGAGGATGAGCATCGCGGCCATCCCGGTGTCGATGTCCCAGTACGGCACCGGCCAGCGCTTCTCGTCCATGTCGGTCCAGCCCTTATCGGACTCCGCATAACGTGCCAAATAGGCGCGTTTATGGCTCAGGCAGACCACCAACAGCGGCGCCTTGAACATGTCGGCCCAGCCGAACTCGGCCCGCTTGTCCGCGGGCCAGAGCGCGTCCCAGTAGCGGGCGGTCTGCTCCGGACCCTCCAGCGCGAGGAACGCCCAGCCCTGGCTGAATCCGGCCGACGGCGCTTTCTGGGCGTTGGCCAGGATCCGGTCGACGACCTCCCGCGGGATGGGGCGATCCTCGAAGCTCCGGACCATCTTCCGTTTGCGAACGACGTCCTGGAACTCCATCAGGCGCGGCGGTAGCGGCCTGACGAGCGGCGCAGCAGCTTCTCATCCACCAGGTAGCGCCGCAGCATCGCGTGGTCCTTGTGGACGCCCTGCAGGATGCGGTTGACCTCGGACTCGAAGTAGTCGCGGCCCGGCTGGACGCGCATGGCCAGATAACGAAGCACGCCGATGCGATCGGCCCGGGATGAGGGGATGGTCTCGAGGTGCCCGTCCTTGAAGAAGCGCGCCAGCTCGGGCGGACCGTCGAAGTCCTCGATCCGCTTCTCGTTGCCCTTCTTCAGCACCCCGAAACTGTACGCCCGACGGCTCCCCGCTGACGGAGAATACGAGGCGCCATGGCGAACCAGACCAGTGCGATCGCGCACGACGCTTCGCTGCTCGATGCGCTCGCGGACCGCGTCAACGCGCACGGCCCTCGTGCCGTCGCCCTGGCGGTCGCTACCCTTGCCGCGCTCCTGCTGGTCGCGGGCTACCTCGATGGCGAATTCAGGCGGCCCATCAACACGACGCTCTGGCAGACCGGGCTGCTGCCACCCGTTCTCGTCGGCTACTGGCTCGTGGCACGTTGGACGCTGCGTCGCAGATACGCGCGCGCGATCGGCGCGTTCCGTGCGTTGCTGCCGGAAGGCCGCGACTTCGAGCACGAGGTCGAGCTCGCGACGCGGCGCGGTCGATACGACGAGTGGATGGCCGCCGCTGTGGGGATCGCTTTCGGCCTCATCACGATCCAGCCGTGGGCGGTGGCGGAGACATTCGGGTGGATTGGCGCGTATCGCGTGGTCGGCGTGGCCGTCGTGTTCGCGCTGCTCGGGATCGTGTTCTACGAGATCGTGCGCCGCACGCGAGCGCTGTCGCAGCTTCACCGCTACCCGCTGCGACTGTCGATCTTCGACTTATCACCGCTGCGTCCCGTAGCGCGGTTCGCGTACGCGGTCGCGGCAACCTTCGTCATCAGCATCGCGGTCGCAGAGCTCTTCCTGCTGGCGCCCGGCGTGCCGTTCGATCTCATCTTGCGACTTGTCATCGCCTACGCCGCGGTGCTGATCATCGGGACGGCGCTCTTCCTCTACGTGATGTGGGACAGTCATCGCGCGATCAAGGCGCTCAAGCAACGGGAGCTGTCGCGCGTGCGGCACCTGCTCGCCGAGGCCTATGGCGAGGGCCTCACTCCTTCGGTGTCCGCCGGCCTCGCTCTGGAGCACCGCCTCGAGGGCGTCTCGGAGTGGCCGTATGACGTTCGGACCCTCCGCAGCCTCATCGTTTCATTCCTGGTGCCGGCGATCACCGCCGGCGGCCGCTTCTTCGTCGGCGACCGTTTCTGAGCCTTCCCGCTCGCATCCAGCTCGTCGAGGTCAGCCCGCGCGACGGTCTGCAGGCCGAGTCGCGCACGCTGCCGACCGAGGCGAAGCTCGAGCTGATCACGCGCCTGGCTGAGGCGGGCCACACGGTGATCGAAGTGACGTCGTTCGTGAACCCGAAAGCCGTGCCGCAGCTCGCTGACGCCGAGGAACTCTTGCGCGCGCTCAAGCGTCGTCCCGGAGTACGTTATCCGGTCCTCGTGCCGAACGAGAAGGGACTCGACCGCGCGCTGGCGGCCGGCGCCGACGAGATCGCGGTGTTCGCATCGGCCTCGGAGAGCTATTCGCGCAAGAACCTGAACCACTCGCGCGACGAGGTGATCGACGGATATCGCGCGGTCGTGCGCCGCGCGAAGGACGGGAAGCTTCGCGTCCGCGGCTACCTCTCGATGGTCATCGCCGATCCATGGGACGGGCCGAC
>JANMSU010000481.1:0-1893 GCA_031389835.1 Chloroflexota bacterium | reverse complement strand
TTGAAAACACGTTCCTCCTTACGGAGGAGGGCGACACGCGCACGCTGTTCATGAAGCGCGAGGAGAACGGCGAGTCACACAACGGCGAAGACGAGCACGACCACTAGTGGAATCCGTCGGTTTCGTCGGTACCGGGATCATGGGAGCCCCGATGGCGCGCAACGCGCTGAAGGCGGGCTTTGCGGTGACGGTGACGAACCGGACGCTTGCCCGCGCCGAGGCGCTCGCGAAGGACGGCGCGACGGTCGTGAAGACCCCGCGTGAGGTGGCCGAGCGCTCCGACATCGTCGTCTCGATGGTTCCGAACACGCCGCACGTCGAAGCGGCGGTCTTCGGCCCGGACGGTGTCGCGGCCGGCGCGCGCAAGGGACTGCTCCTCATCGACATGAGCACCATCTCCCCCTCGGCGACGCGCGAGATCGCCGAGCGCGCGGCGAAGAACCGGCCCCCGTTCCGCACCCTTGACGCGCCCGTATCCGGCGGCGAGCCGGGCGCGATCGAAGCGCGTCTCTCGATCATGATCGGCGGGGACGCCGCCGACGTGAAGCGGGCGATGCCGCTCTTCGAAGCGCTCGGTAAGACGATCGTTCACATCGGCGATCACGGCGCGGGCCAGGCCTGCAAGCTGGCCAATCAGATCGCGGTCGCGCTCAACAACCTCGGCGTATCCGAGGCGCTGGTTTTCGCCGCGTCACAGGGGATCGACCTCGAGAAGACCCGGCAGGTCATTGCGGGCGGCGCCGGGTCGTCCTGGGCGATGCAGAACTACGCGCCGAAGATGCTGGCCGGCGACTTCCGTCCGGGCTTCATGATCGATCTGCAGCAGAAGGACCTGCGGCTCGTGCTCGACAACGCGTTCGTCGACCACATTTCCCTTCCGGGTGCCGCCCTCGTGCACGAGCTCTACAACGCGCTGCAGCGGGACGGTGGCGGACGCGAAGGCAACCTCGCCCTCATCAAGGTCATCGAGAGGCTCTCGGGGATCGAGGCGCGCGTACGGTCTTAGCTCTTGACCGCGCGCTCGCGCGGCTCGCGCGCATCAGCGATCCCAGTGTCCCGTGGCGCTGGCGCGACGTCGACCCGCCGGCCAACGCGGGGTACGCGCTGTACAACGCGCTCGAGGAAGAGCAGATGGCCGTCGCCGCCCTGGGCGCCGACGTCGACGAAGCCTCGCGCATCCTCACCCTCGCGCAGATCGCGTTCGGCCGGCTGCGCGGCCTGCTCGTCGCGCTCGATGACGAGCTGCTCGATCGCGCACCGGCCGAGGGCGAGTGGAGCGTTCGCGAGACGATGGTGCACGCGATCGGCGTCGAGCGCTCGTACCGCGCGAACACCCAGCATGCCCTCGTCCGCAGCGACGGCGAGCCGCTGACGCTGAGCGCGGAGCGCCGGCCGCAGCCCGATCCCGCCGACACGAGCGGTGGCGTGCTCGACATCCTCGCCGCGTTCGCGGCGCGCCGCGCGGAGACCGACGCGGCGCTCGCGGGCCTCGACGCCACGCAGATGATGCGACCGTCGCAGTGGGGCCCATACGAGGTCCCGCACCGCATCGACGTTCGTTTCCGGCTTCACCGCTTCGCGTCGCACATCGTCGAGCACACAGTTCAGTGCGAGAAGACAAGCCTGGCGCTGGGCGTCACGCTCAACGACCCTCGCGCCGTCGTGAGAAGCATCGGCGCGACGCGTGGCGCGCACGAGCGACGCTCGTCGCTGTCCGTTCTCGACGCGTTGGACGCCGCACTAATCGCACGAGCAGACGCCATCGGGGCCTAGCCGCGCCGATGCACGACGGCTACGCTTTCCTTCGGGCGAGTGGCGGAGTCGGTAGACGCGGCGGATTTAGGGTCCGTTGCTCGCAAGAGCGTGAGGGTTCGAGTCCCTCCTCGCCCACAG
>JANMSU010000329.1:0-1884 GCA_031389835.1 Chloroflexota bacterium | reverse complement strand
GTGACCGTCCGACCGATCGAAGAGCGGAACGTCTTGCCGACCGTGAAATCCTCTTAAAACGGACCGTCCAATCGTGGGATAGTGCCACGGCTCCGGCGGGAGGATTCGAACCTCCAACCAAGGGATTAACAGTCCCCTGCGCTACCGTTGCGCTACGCCGGAAGAGAGGTCAATGGTACCGGAGAGGACCGACGACGCGAGCATCGCCAGGGCCTATCGACTTCTGTGGCTCGCCGTCATCTTCGACTTCCTCGCATTCGGCGTCGGCTTCGAGTGGGACAAGCGCTGGCACGCCACGCACGCGTTCGAGGACTTCTTCTCGCCGCCGCATCTCTTCATCTACTCAATGCATCTCTGCGCGACGATCACGCTCGCGTACATCGCGTTCAGTGCGGACCTGCGCCGCTGGTTTGGCCCGACGTTCCGCTTTCCGCTCGTCCCCTTCCCCATCCCCGGCTCGATCGGCCTGGCCGGCGCGGGCTTCGGCGTCGTCGCGCTCGCCGGGATGTTCGACGCGATCTGGCATACGTCGTTCGGCCTCGATGAGACGAACTGGTCGTTCCCCCACTCGATGCTCGGCTGGGGGCTCTTCGTCGCATTCCTCGGCGTCACGTCGTGCCGCGTCGCTCTGCGCGAATGGCGCCCGATCGGATGGCCGAGCGCGATCGTGTTCGGATTCCTCATCGCCGCGACCTCGGCGGAACGCTTCGCGGGACCGCTCGCGACGAACCTATCGCCCGAGGTGATCGAGTACGTGTCTCGCATCCCGGTCCTCGCGAGCGAGCCCGCCTTTCAGCACACGACGCGCATCTACCTCGCCGGGGATATCCACCGCTACAACCCGCTGTTCGTCCCGCTGATATCACTCTCAGCCGGGATGATGTTCGGCCTCTTGCATAACTTCAGTGTGCGTCGCTGGCTGATGATCGGTCTTGCCGCGCTGCTGAGCTGGACGACCACGCTCATCCCGTTCCTGGTCCCGGCTATCGTTCTGGCCATTGGAGGGAACCGACAGGGCAGTCCCGCGGTCTGGTTCCTCGCCGGCACGAGCTTCGCAGTCACCACTGCGGCGATCTGGGTCGGCACTCCGGGCGGGTCGCTCATCGGCGTCGCTCTATTCATCGTCGGCTCCGCGATCGCCAATCCGATCTGGGGGGTCGTTGCCATGCCGACGCGCACCGGTGTGGTGAAGCTGGCTACTCTCGCCGGCATCGTCATGCCGGCGCTGACCGGCATCGTCGACTTGGCCCTTCGCGCGCGGATCCCCTGATGCGGATCGGGGAATGCCTGAAGCGCGTCCGACCCCTGATGCGCGAACGTCTCGCCGACGATCTCGGCGATTTCAATTGGGAGGCCTCGTTCCTCGCGAAGCTCTGGTACGGGAATCGTGCGCTGCACTACGAGATAACGCCACGGGAGCGTGCGGACACGATCGAGATCGGGCTTCACTTCGAGGCTGACGCGCTGACGAACGCGCGACTCCTGGCAGCGTTCGTGGCGAACGCTCGCGCAGTCCGCCGCGCGCTCGCGAACGCGCGACTGGAGCCTTGGGATCGGGGATGGTGCCGCGTATGGGAGCCGCTGCCCTATCGGATGCCGGACTCGGATCTGGCGATGGAGCTGGCTGACCGCATCGCCGCCTATGTGACCGCGCTCGAGCCGATCCTCCGCCGGGAGCTGCCGAGCGACGTTGCCTGGTCCGAGACCGAGGCGCGACCGACGCGCGCTAAGGCCGCGGCGAAGTCCCGAAGGTCGGGGGGAGCGTCACGCTGACTGTCGGCTCATCATCGCCGCGACGGCCGCCGCGCGATTAGGCACGTCAAGCCTGCGAAGCAGACCCTGCACGTGCTTCTGCGTGGTGGAGGTGGTGATGCCTAGGCGACC
>JANMSU010000328.1:0-5744 GCA_031389835.1 Chloroflexota bacterium | reverse complement strand
GGCATAGGCATAGGCAAAGCTCCACGCGATGCGGTCGTTATGGCCGATCACGACGCCCGGCACGCCCGGGATGGAGAACCCGATGAGACGCAGATCGCCGGCGTCGAGCGCGACTTCGTACCAGATGCTCGGGTTGCGCACCGGCAGGTGCGGATCGCCCGCGAGCAGCGGCTTGCCCGTCGCGGTGCGCGAGCCGGCGAGCGCCCAGCAGTTCGAGCCAAGCCCCTGCCCCGCGCCGCCGAGGACGCTCGCGAGCGCGGCCGGTCCTTCGGCGGGCAGGCCGGGCGACAGCTCGGGAGACACCAGTGCCCACGCCCGCGGGTCGATGGCGATCGCGTTCGTGGCCGCGTCCGGCAGAAGCGTCGCCAGCACCTCGGGCCCCAGGCGCGCGGCGATGCTCGCTCGCAGCAGCTCTTGCGTGTAGTTGCCCGCCGCGTCATACAGCTGCAGCTTCGCGATCGCGAGAGTGTCGACCGTCGTCCATGGCTCGGGCCGGTAGCCGAGGATGGTGAACTCGAGCGGCAGGCTCTCACCGTGTTGCTGGAGGAATTTGTTCACACCCACCATGTAGGCCTCGAGGAATCCGCGGGCCTCGTCGGAGATCACCGATAGATCGAGCAGCGCCGCGCGACCAAGCCCGAGCGTGCGGATGAATCGATCCGATTCGACGGCCGGCTCCCCCAACACCTCAGCGAGGCGGCCCTGCGCCGCGCGCCGGTAGAGGTCCATCTGCCAGAGGCGATCCTGCGCGGTCACGTAACCCTGCGCGAAGAAGGCGTCGTAAGGATCGCTGGCGAAGATGTGCGGCACTCCGTACTTGTCGCGCAGCACCTCGACGCGCTCGTGCAGACCAAGGAGACGTTCGTCGTTATCGATCGACGGCAGCGGCCGCAACACGAGAAGGCCGAACGTGGTCGAGATCGCGGCGGCGACGAGTAAGACAACGACAGCGACGATGACGAGAGGCTTCGTCATTCCTCCACCTCGAGCACGGCCAGCATCGCACCGCCCTCGACCTTGGTCCCTGCGCCGACGGCGAGCCGCACGACGCGACCACGCACGGGCGCAAGAAGCTCGTTCTCCATCTTCATCGCCTCGAGCGTCATCAGCGGCGCGCCCGACTCCACGACGTCGCCCTCCGCGACGTGCACCGTCTTCAGCAGGCCGGGCATCGGCGCGCGCAGCTCGTGGCGCCCGCCACGCGCGCTGCCGGCGCCAGTTGACGCGGCGGCAGCGCGTTCGTCGAGCGCGCTCGCTGTCGTTTCGGTCCCGTTGACAAGGAGGCGCAGTGGATCGCTGGTCAGCACGGTCACCTCATGACTGCGGCCCGCGATACGCACGGACCATTGCCGGCCGCGCCGTGTCTCCACCATCTCCGTCGCGACCACGACATCGTCGATGAGGAAACGGCCGTCGGTCACGACCTCGACGCGCAGGCGTCGATCGCCGACGCTCACCTCGTAGATCACCGCAGGCCGTCCTCGCGCCCGGCCCGCGACCACGCTCCGTCCGGCGGCGCGACCGGACGGCGCGCGGAGCGGGTCCGTAAAGCGAGCACCGCGACGACCGCGGCGGCGGCGACCGCGCTCTCGTCGAGCGCGACCGTCGCGCGTGGTGGCCAGTGGGTCGCGACATAGCTCGTGTCATACCGCCCCGCGACGAAGTCGGGCTCGCCCAGGACGTGAGCGTGGAAGGCGAGGCTTGTCGGAAGGCCCGCGACGATCGTCTCCTGGACCGCGCGCCGTATTCGCGCCAGTGCCTCGGTCCGATCGGCGCCGTGCGCGATGACCTTCATGAGAAGCGGGTCGTAGTCGCTCGTGATCATGAGCCCTTCGAACAGGCCCGAGTCGACCCGGACGCCAGGACCGCCGGGTTCCCGAAGCAGTGCGACGCGACCGGTCGCGGGCACGAAGCCGCTTTGCGCATCCTCCGCGGTGACGCGGCATTCGATCGCCGCGCCGCGGCGCCGTACGTCACCCTGCGCGAAGGGCAGCGGCTCGCCAGCGGCGATGCGCAGCTGGAGCGCGACGAGATCGAGGCCGGTCACGAGCTCGGTCACCGGATGCTCGACCTGCAGGCGGGTGTTCACCTCGAGGAACGAGAACGCGCCGCGCGCGTCGACGAGGAACTCGGCGGTGCCCGCGTTCTGATAGCCCGCGGCCCGCGCGATACGCACCGCTGCGTCGCCCAGTCGTTCGCGCAGCGCGTCGTCGACCGACGGCGCGGGCGATTCCTCGATGAGCTTCTGGTGGCGGCGCTGGATCGAGCAATCGCGCTCGCCCAGCCACACGACCGCGCCCTGCGTGTCCGCGATGAACTGCATCTCGACGTGACGCGCGTGCTCGATGAGCTTCTCGATGAACATCGCGGTGTTGCCGAACGCGCCCGCGGCCTCACCCGACGACATCCGCCACGCGGCCTCGAGCTCCGACGCCGACGCGACCGCTCGCAGCCCCTTGCCGCCACCGCCACCCGCGGCCTTCAGCATGACCGGGTAGCCGATGCGCTCCGCCTCGCGCCGCGCGTGATCGAGGTCGCGAACAGGCTCGGCCGTGCCCTCCGCGACCGGAACGCCCACGTCGCGAGCCATGCGGCGCGCCTGCGTCTTCTCGCCGAGTGACCGCTGAACGTCCCCGGGCGGTCCGACGAAGACGAGGCCGGCATCGCGGACGGAATCAGCGAAGTCGGCATTCTCCGAGAGGAACCCATAACCGGGGTGGACCGCGTCGCACTTCGCGCGCCGCGCGACGTCGATCAGCTTGCTCATCGCGAGATAGCTCTCGCGCGGCGCTGCAGGTCCGATCGGATAGGCCTCGTCGGCAAGCCGCACGTGGAGCGCGTCGCGATCGGCGTCGCTGTACACGGCGACCGAGCGGATCCCGAGCTCGCGACACGCGCGTATCACGCGCACGGCGATCTCGCCGCGGTTCGCGACGAGGACCGCGCTAAACGGAGGCGTCAGCGCTACTGGCCGGCGTCGCCCAGGCTCCACTTCGGGGGGTGCGCATACGCGGAGTCCCACCGACCGAACGTGCCGTCGATCCACTCCGGATCCGCCTCGAGACAGGCTCGAAGCTTCTTGTAGAACGCGTCCTGCTCGGGCGAGTTCGCGTTTTCCATATACGACTCGCGACTGGTGAAGTGGACGACCAGAGAGGCGCGGCCGGCTTCGCTGTCCTCCCACAGGATCTCGGCGCCGACGTACCCGAAAGCCCGTTTGCGCTCGCGATCGTCCCACTCCTTTCCGAGCGCGAGGAACTCGCGAAGACGATCCTTCCGTACCTTCAGACGCGCGATCGTGCCGTACATCTGGTCCTCCTCTTCGCCTTACAGCGGGATGTTGCCGTGCTTGCGTTTGGGATTGGTGTCCCGCTTCCCCGCGAGAGAGCGTAGCGCGGCGATGAGGCGCGGCCGCGTTTCGTGCGGCTCGATGACGTCGTCGAGGTACCCGTGCGCCGCCGCGACGTATGGATTCGCAAACCGCTCGACATAGTTCGCGACGAGCTCCTTCCGTTTCGCCTCCGGGTCCGTCGCGCTCTCGATGTCCTCGCGATACACGATGTTCACCGCGCCCTCCGGCCCCATCACCGCGATCTCGGCGCCGGGCCAGGCGACGTTGTAGTCGCCGCGGATGTGCTTGCTCGACATCACGTCGTACGCGCCGCCGTAGGCCTTGCGCGTGATGACCGTGAGCTTTGGGACCGTGGCCTCCGCGTACGCGTACAAGAGCTTTGCGCCGTTGCGAATGATGCCGCCGTGCTCCTGCGCGGTGCCTGGCAGGAAGCCGGGCACGTCGACGAACGTCAGGAGGGGGATGTTGAAGGCATCGCAGAAGCGGACGAAGCGCGCGGCCTTCACTGACGCGTCGATGTCCAGCACGCCGGCGAGGACCATCGGCTGTTGCGCGACGACGCCGACGCTCCGGCCATCGAGCCGACCGAAGGCGCAGATGATGTTGCGCGCCCAGCCCTCATGCACCTCGAGCATCTCGCCGTCGTCGCAGACGCGACGGACCACTTCCTTCATGTCGTAGGGCGTGCTTGGGGCGTCCGGCACGAGCGCGTCCAGCTCGCGGTCCTGCCGGTCTGTCGGATCATCCGTCTCTACGACGGGCGCGGGATCGAGATTGTTCGAGGGCAGATAACCGACCAGACGCCGGAGCAGCTGCAGACAAGAGACCTCGTCGTCCGATTCGAAATGCGCGACGCCCGAGCGGCGCGCGTGCACATCGGCGCCGCCGAGCTCTTCGAGCGTGACGTCCTCGTGCGTCACCGTCTTCACGACGTTCGGGCCGGTGACGAACATGTACGACGTATCGCGGACCATCGCGATGAAGTCGGTTATCGCTGGCGAATACACGGCGCCGCCGGCGCACGGTCCGAGGATCGCCGAGAGCTGCGGGACGACGCCGGAGGCGAGCACGTTGCGCAGGAATATGTCTGCGTATCCGCCAAGCGACACGACGCCCTCCTGGATGCGCGCGCCGCCAGAGTCGTTCAGGCCGATGACCGGCGCGCCGTTCCGGACGGCGAGGTCCATGACCTTGCAGATCTTCGCGGCGTGCGCTTCCGCGAGCGAGCCGCCAAACACCGTGAAGTCCTGCGAGAACACATAAACGAGGCGGCCATCCATGTGGCCGAAGCCCGTTACGACACCGTCACCTATGACCCGCTCGTCGTCGGGGATGAGCTCCGTGGGGCGGGCCATGACGAAGGCGTCGAGCTCCGTGAAGGAGCCGTCGTCGAGGAGGAGATCAACGCGTTCGCGCGCGGTCAGCTTTCCTTTGGCGTGCTGCTGCTGGATGCGCGACTCTCCGCCACCAGTAGCGGCGCGCTGCCGGAGACCGCTCAGCCGCTCGCTCGGATTCACGCGGTCAGGATAGGGCGCACACGCGTTGTGGCATCGGTCGTGCCTAGACATCGGTATGGATTACGTTCGGGTCCGCCCGACGCCGTCGGTCGGCACGCGCGATGCGCGCGTGTTCATGATCACGGCCGATCTGGCGGACCCGGCGTACCAGGCATACCTGCTGTTGCGCAATGCCTTCACTATCGCGCTGATCCTCGCCGGCGCCGACAAGTTCTGGAACGCGATGATCGACTGGGTGCAATACCTGGCGCCGGTCATCCCCCAGACCCTGGGCATCGCGCCGGAGATCTTCATGCGCGGCGTGGGCGTCGTAGAGATCGCGCTCGGAGTCCTCATCGCCTTCGTCCCCCGCCGCGCGGCCTATTGGGCCGCGGGCTGGCTCGGGCTGATCGTCGGGAACTCATTGATGGCGGGGACGCATTTCGACGTCGCGCTACGCGACCTCGCGCTCGTCCTCGGCGCGGTGGCGCTCGGTCGTCTAGCGAGCGGCGTCCACCGTTGGCACGAGGAGCACGCTTAGCAGGCGCGGACTCGTGGTCGCTAGATCGCTACGAAGTAGGTCTCACAGGCGAGCTGCACCAACTCGGGCGTGAGGTCAGCCGGCTTCCCGAGGAACCGAGCCGCGGCACCGAGATGCTGCATCAGATCACGCGGGTGGCAGGAGCGCAGAGCGATGTTGCGCTCAAGGCAGTACTTCGCGATCCATTCCGCAGCCTTCGGATAGAAGGTGATCTTCTGGTGCTCGCAGACGCGGCGAAGGATCTCGGAAAACTCTTCCGGCGTCGGCGGCTTGATCTCGATCTTGTACTGGATGCGCCGCAGGAACGCCTCATCCACCAGTGAGGAGGGCGTGCGGTTCGTCGCGAAGACGAGCA
>JANMSU010000274.1:0-4224 GCA_031389835.1 Chloroflexota bacterium | reverse complement strand
GGCTCCACATGATCGTGCGCGAAGTGTCGGACAAGGTGCTCCGTGAGATGGCGACGATGGTCAAGGAGGGTGTCTCGTCCTTCAAGCTCTTCATGGCCTACCCCGGCGTCTTCATGGTGGACGACGCATCGATCTTCAAGGCGCTCACCCGCGCCGCTGAGATCGGCGGCCTCATCTGCATGCACGCGGAGAACGGCGGCGTCATCGACGTGCTCGTGAAACGGGCGCTCGCGAAGAAGAACACCGCGCCGAAGTGGCACGCGCTGACGCGTCCCCCGGAGGCCGAGGCCGAAGCGACGAACCGCGCCTTCCGTCTGGCGGAGATGGCTGGAGGCGTGCCGCTCTACATCGTTCATCTCTCGGCCGCGCACGCGCTGGAGCAGGTGCGGCTCTTCCGCGACCGCGGCCTGCCCGCCTATGCCGAGACGTGCCCCCAGTACCTCTTCCTATCGGTCGACAACTACGACGAGCCGGGCTTTGAGGGCGCGAAGTACGTCATGTCGCCGCCGCTGCGCGAGAAGTGGCATCAAGAGGAGCTGTGGAAGGGCCTCGCGCGCAACGATCTTCAGGTGATCAGCACGGACCACTGCCCGTTCTGCATGAAGGAGGGCTTCCAGGGCCAGCCGAAACAGAAGGAGCTCGGGATCGGGGACTTCTCGAAGATCCCGAACGGCGCGCCCGGCGTCGAGACGCGCATGTACCTGACCTACGACGGTGGGGTCGTGCAGGGCCGCATCACGCTCAATCGCTGGGTCGAGGTCACGTCGACCACGCCGGCGAAGATCATGGGGATGTTCCCGAAGAAGGGAACTATCGCGGTCGGGAGCGACGCCGACATCGTCATCTGGGATCCAAAGGCGACGCACACGATCTCGGCGAAGACCCACCACATGCGCGTCGACTACAACCCGTACGAGGGACGCAAGGTGAAGGGAAAGCCGGTGGTGGTGATGTCGCGCGGCGAGGTGATCGTGGACAAGGATGAGTTCCTCGGACGCAAGGGCCGCGGCCGGTTCATCAAGCGTGGGAGCCCGATCCTCCAAACGTGAAGACGGCCCTCGATCACGTCCTCCGCCACAACAGCTGGGCGAACGGAGCGCTCCTCGATTTCTGCCGGGCCCTCGATCCGGTCCGGCTCGACGACAAGTCTCCGGGCACGTACGGGACCTTGTACGGGACTCTGCAGCATCTCGTCAGCGGCGAGCAGTGGTACGTGCAGCTCGTCACCGGAGAATTGATCGGCACCGAGATCCGGCGCGACCAGCGGCGGACGCTCGACGAACTTGCGTCGATCGCGGCCAAGCTCGGCGCGCGCGCCCTGGCGGTCGCGGCCTCCGACGATCCGGACCGCACCATCCCGGTGGACGACGAGGCAGATCGCAAGACGAGCTCGACGGTCGGCGTCGTCCTCGCGCAGCTGGTGCACCACGGCAACGAGCACCGCACGCAGGCCACGACGATCCTCGGCGCTGGCGGCATCGAGCCACCGGAGATCAGCGGGTGGACGTACG
Source organism: Chloroflexota bacterium (assembly GCA_031389835.1). Lineage (GTDB taxonomy): Bacteria > Chloroflexota > Limnocylindria > P2-11E > P2-11E > CF-39. The sequence continues at coordinate 2,713 of JANMSU010000274.1, read as the reverse complement.
GCCGCGCGGTCGGGATCTCCGATCACGACTAGCGTGCGAACGGTCGTCTTCATCCACGGCGCGTTCATGTCGGCGGAGTCGTGGGGTCCGTGGATGCAGCGCTTCGAGGCGCGCGGCTACAAAGCCGTCGCGCCGGCGTGGCCGTTCCTCGATCACGGCGTAGACGATCTCCAGGGCGGTCCAGATCGCCGCTTCGGCAAGCTCGGCATCAGCGAGATCGTCGACAACTACGCCTCGATCATCCGCGACATCGACGAGCCCCCGATCCTCGTGGGTCACTCGTTCGGCGGTCTGTTCGTGCAGATGCTCCTTGACCGCGGCATCGGCGCGGCCGGCGTCGCGATCGATCCTGCGCCACCAAAGGGCGTGCTTCCCGATAAGAACGCGGTCCGTGCGAGCCTTCCCGTCCTGCTCGGGTGGGAGAGCTGGCAACGCGTGCGTCGGATGTCGTTCAAGAGCTTCCAGTGGGGCTGGGTCCACACCTTGAGCGAGCCGGAGCAGCGCGCGGTCTACGAGCAGCAGGTCATTCCGACATCGGGACGCCTCTTCTTTCAGGCGCTCCTCGCCCCGCTCACCGATGACACAAAGGTGAACTTCCGCAATTCACTGCGTGCGCCTCTCCTGATCATCGCCGGCGAGCTGGACCGCACCGTCGGAGCGAAGATGAATCTCGCGAACTTCCGGAAGTACGCACGTTCGACCGCGGTCACGGATTACCGCGAATTCCCCGGCCGGACACACTGGATCGTCGGGCAGCCAGGCTGGGAAGAGGTGGCTGACTTCGCGCTGGACTGGCTCGCGAAGCGGGTGCCCGTGACCTAGCCGCGCATACTTCCTACGTGATCTACGACCTCGACGCCGGCCGGCCGGAGCGCCCGGTCCGCTCGAGCGCACGGATGACGGCCGTGACCGTCGTCGCCGTCGGGGTCGCCCTCGTGTTCTTCGCCGCGGTCGCATTTTCGCCCGGCGAGCGCGCGAGCCAGACGCCGATCTTCACCTTGTACGCGCCGCCGCTTCCGACGATGGCAAGGCCCACCTTCAACACGCAGCCCGTCCCGGACCGGACCCTCGTCCTGTCCGAAGAAGACGCGTTGACGACCTTCCGCATCACGTCCTTAGGTCAGACCGGGCTGGTGAAGAACGAGGCCATCGCCACCACTTACCGGCTGCGCGCGACCGGCGATCTCGTCACGGTCGCGCCGCTGCCGCCGAGCGAAGCGCTGCCGTACCCTTCGCCCGCGCGTGGCGACGCGCCCCTGCGCGTACGGGGGCGTTCGGCGAATTGGATCGTCACCGACAACGGCGTGAGGGCGATCCGCTGGATCGAGAACGACATGGTCTTCGAGATGTCCTCGCGCACGCTCAGCGTCGCGCAGCTCGCGGATCTGGCTAACAAGCTGCGCTGACGTGATCGTGGATCTCGACGGTGGCAGGGCCGAGCCGTCGCGGCGCAGTCATGTCGCGACGGTCTCCGCGTCAGTGGCCGCCGCGGCGCTCGTCCTTCTATGGGGTCAGCGTCGAGCCCGACGTGGATCCGAGGTGGGCCTTTCGAAGAGTCGCTGCGCGACGCCGTGACGTCGACGGTGTGCGCTGCCGGGATCGGTTCGAACCCGCCCGTGCACTTGGTGATCGACGACAGTGGCCGCGCTGTGGCCGCGTACACCAGTGGGACGACGGGCCGGTTCATTCCGCTTCCGCGGGTCTACGTAGGCTCGGGCTGGCTCACTGTTCCGTGTGATACATCCGACGTTTTCGCGCCGCGGTTGAACCGCGCGCGCTAGTACTCTCTCCTCATGGGGAGCGGCGCCCTCGCGACCTTCCATCAGCCCACGCGCGAATGGTTCGAGAGCTCGTTCGCCGCGCCCACGCGCGCACAGGAGCTCGCGTGGCCGGCGATCGCGTCGGGTGAGAGCACGCTCGTGCTCGCGCCGACCGGCTCGGGCAAAACGCTCGCGGCGTTCCTGTCCGCGATCGATGAGCTGCTGCACGCCGAGCCGGCCGGGTGCCGCGTCGTCTACGTCTCACCGTTGAAGGCGCTCGCGGTCGACGTCGAGCGGAACCTGCGTGGTCCGCTCGTCGGCATCCGCCACACCGCGGAGCGCCTCGGCACGCCGCTCCGCGAGCCGAGTGTCGCGATCCGGACCGGGGATACGCCCGCGAAGGACCGCGCGCGCTTCGCGAAGACGCCGGCCGACATCTTCATCACGACGCCCGAGTCCTTGTATCTCGTGCTATCGAGCTCGGCGCGCGAAAGCCTTCGCAACGTGCAGACCGTGATCGTCGACGAGATCCACGCCATGGTCGCGACGAAGCGCGGAGCGCATCTCGCGCTCTCGCTCGAGCGGCTCGAGGAGCTGACCGGCCACCCACTGCAGCGCATCGGGCTCTCCGCCACGCAGCGGCCGCTCGACGAGGTCGCGCGATTCCTCGTGGGCTTCGGCGCCGATGGCCCGCGTCCGGTGAAGATCGTCGACGCCGGTCACACCAAGCAGCTCGATCTTCGTGTCGAGGTGCCGGTCGACGACATGTCGAAGCTTGGCACCGAGACGCTCGAGATCCGCAGCGGTCCGGCGTCACGCGCCGACGCGCGCTCGAGCATCTGGCCGGCGATCCATCCGCGTTTGCTCGAGCTCATCCGCGAACATCGCTCCACGCTCATCTTCGTCAATAGCCGTCGCCTCGCGGAGCGGATCGCCGGTGCGGTGAACGAGCT
>JANMSU010000186.1:0-4950 GCA_031389835.1 Chloroflexota bacterium | reverse complement strand
CGGCCCAACGTTGATTTAGTCACCATCGCGCGCGCGACGCCGATGCTGCTCTGAGCCTCATCGAGGTCGCCGAGAGCGGCGATACGCGGATCCGTCTTGCGGACGCGCCCCTTACCGAACAGCGATGTGTCGCCGCCGTCGCCGGTGCGGGTCGTGACGCGCGCCGACGCGCGCTTTCGGGCTGGCACGGGCAAGAGCATACGAGCGATACGCGCTATGCTCGTTCGTGTCCGGAATGCTTCCACCGGGCGGGAGGGGCGAGATGCCGAGCGGTCGCGGCGACGCAAAAGACAAGAACGCCAAAAAGAAGTCCAAAGCGCAGCTCGAGAAAGAGCTGAAGAGAAAGACGGTCGCCGCCCCTGTACAGCCGATGACCGTGGAGCTCGTGCCCCGCAAGCGCAAGGAAAAAGACTGGTAGTAGCGACCTCAGCGCGCATCTGACACGGCGCCGGTGTGCAGCAAGCCGGCGCCGTTTTTCGTTTCGGAAGCTAAGGTGTGAGGACGGAATAGATGGCAGTGACAGAGAAGACCAGGGCGATCGATCAGGCGATCCTTCAGATCGAGAAGCAGTTCGGAAAAGGCTCGATCATGAAGCTTGGCGCGAACAACGAGGACAAGGTCGACGCCATCCCGAGCGGGTCTCTCGCGCTCAATCTTGCGCTCGGCATCGGCGGCTATCCGCGCGGCCGGGTCGTGGAGATCTACGGCCCGGAGGCGTCGGGCAAGACCACGCTCACGCTTCACGCGGTCGCAGCGGTGCAGCGAAGCGGAGGCACCGCCGCCTTCATCGACGCCGAGCACGCACTGGACTCGCAGTGGGCGCGCACCTGCGGCGTCAACATCGACGAGCTGCTGATCTCACAGCCAGACAACGGCGAGCAGGCGCTCGAGATCACTGACACGCTCGTGCGCTCTGGAGCGGTCGATCTTGTGGTCATCGACTCCGTCGCCGCGCTCGTGCCGCGTGCCGAGATCGAGGGTGAGATGGGCGACGCCCACATGGGTCTTCAGGCCCGTCTCATGAGCCAGGCGCTGCGGAAGCTCACCGGCTCGATCTCGAAGACGAAGACGACAGTGATGTTCATCAACCAGCTGCGCGAGAAGGTCGGCGTCGTTTTCGGCAACCCCGAAACCACTTCTGGTGGCAAGGCGCTGAAGTTCTACGCGTCGATCCGTCTCGACATCCGTCCGATCGAGCCGATCAAGAACGGCACGGACATCATCGGCCGCCGCGTTCGCGTGAAGGTCGTCAAGAACAAGGTGTCGCCGCCGTTCCGTATCGCCGAGCTGGAGATCCTCGCGGCCGAAGGGATCTCGCGCGAGGGTGGTCTGCTCGACATGGGTGTGACCACCGGCGTGCTCGATAAGTCCGGCGCCTGGATCAACTACGGCAAGGCGCGTATCGGACAGGGTCGCGAGGCGGCGAAGCAGTTCCTGCGCGAGCACGCCGACGTCGCGGCCGAGATCGAGACGAAGGTGCGCGAGCGATCCGGCGCGGCGGCGGTCGTCGTAAGCCCGGATGGCGAAGAGGGTTAGGCCGGCCGCCACACCTGTCGGCGACGCCTACGAGGCGGCCGTGCGTTACCTCGCCGGGCGGCCGCATACCGTCGCCGAGATCCATCGGCATCTGCGGTCGAAGAAGCACGACGTCGACACCATCGATCACGCGATCGACCGGCTGCGCGCGCAGCGCTACGTCGATGACGAGGCGTTCGCGCGCTGGTGGGTGGAGCAGCGCGAACGCTTCAAACCGCGTGGCCATCGCGCGCTGCGCACCGAGCTCGCGCAGAAGGGTGTCGGCCGCGATGTCGTCGACCTGGTGCTCGGAGAGCGCGCGCCAGATGCGGACGTGGAGCAGGCACGACGGGCGCTGTCGCGACCGCTCACGCGCTGGGCGGACATGCCCGACGCGGAGAAGAGACGGAAGATCCACACGTACCTCGCCGCGCGCGGCTTCGACTACGACACGATCGACGAAGTGATGCGACGCGAGGTCACGGAGGTCGACTAGCTCGTCCCAAACTCGTCCAGTAGACGTGCGAGCTTTTCGACTTCGAGATCACCCGACCAGCCGTGGCGGTCGCAGGCGGCGATGACCTCACGCGCGACGGTAGCGAGGTCGGTTTCGAAATTAGCGCCGTGTGTCGTGACAGTTCCCGGCATCGACCGAACCGCCGCTTCGTTGCGCAGGAAGGAAAACGCCCACTGCTCCCCTTGCGCTGCGTCCAGTCCGATGGAGTACGGCCCGTCCATGAACACAAGTTCAGCCTGCGTCCGGCCCTGGCGCAGCCGCAAGAGTTCGCCGATCCACCAGCCGAGCAACACAACAACGAAGTCCGACCAACGCGCTTCAGGAAATGCGTCATCGCCAGAAGCGAACCAGATACGACCAATGATCGAGCCCGCATGCGTGCGCTTGAGGTCGCTTAGATCGATGTCGACGCGCAGCCGAGCTTGCATCGGTCTCCGGCTCACCTGGTAGGAGCTTCAAGTTGTTCGATCCGCCCCGCGAGCTCGACGTCTGCATCTGAGATCGCGCCTGTCGCGTGCGTAGTGAGCACGATGCGCACGGTGCGGTACTTCTCGATATGAATGTCCGGATGGTGGTTCGCGGCATTCGCCGCCTCCGCGACGCGGTTCGCGAACGCCATGGCGCTCTTGAATCCCTTGAACGTGAAGGTCCTCGTGATGGCGTTACCGTCGCGTCGCCACGCGCCGGCGTCGAGGAGTCGTGCGAGAGCGGCCTCATCGAGCCGAGTCTCCTTCTCAGGCGGAGCCATCGCCACCAAAACTACCCACCGCGGCGACCTCTTGGCGCTCGTGTCGTGCCAACAGTCGACTGAAGCCGATCCCGAATGCGAGTCCGCCGCAGAAGTACATCATCGAGCCGAGGAGGAGGGGGAGCACGAAGACGCCCGCACCGAGCAGCGCGCCGGACGCCAGTGGTCCGAGCGCGTTCGTGAAGCCCCACACCGCGAAGCCGGCTCCCACCGCCGTCGCACGCTCTTCGGGGACGGTCGCGGTCATCAGCAGCGATTGCTGAAAGGGCCACGAGAGGTTCGTGAAGAAGCCACGCAGCACGAACAGCGACGCCGCGACGGTGAACACAGGCGCGAGGACGATGAGGGCGAGACACGTGCCGCTCGCGGAGAGCGCGAACAGGACGGTGCGCGGTCCGCCGAGGCGCCGCTCGAGGAACGGGATCATGAACACCGTACCGAGCGACAGCAGCTGGGCCGCCGCGTACCACGGGCCGAGGTCGGCCTCGTTGACGCCGAAGCGCAGGCCGAACCAGAGCGGAAGCAGCTGGACCGCGATACCCAGGCCGAACCCGAGGAAGCCGATGCCAAGCGCGTAGGTCGCGATCGCCGGCCGGGATCGTTGCGGCAGCCAGCCCGAGGCGACGCGTGCGGCGCGAATGCTCACGTCCTCGCGCAATGGCACGAGGAGCGCCGTGGCGACGAGGGTGAGGGCGGCCATCGCGAGGTAGGGAAGCCGGTAGCTCCCGAGATCTCCGACGCCGAAGCCCGTTCTGAGGAGCGTCGGCAAGGCTGCCGCGATGGATCCGCACGCCAGCGCGAGGCTCCAGAGCGCCTGGCTGGCGGTGAACACGCGCGTCCGCTGACTTTCGCTGGCCTTCTCCGCGAGCATCGCATCGAAGCTCGAGATCGTGAGCGCGCCGGCGGCGCCGTTGGCGAGGCCGACTCCACCGAGGACGCTTGCTGCGATGAGCCAAACGGGATCGGTGGTCGTCGCGAACACGAGGTAGCTCGGCACCGGGATCAGCGTTCCCGCCAGGAGGAAGCGTCGGCGGCCCCAGCGGTCGGCGAGTACCCCGGAGAACGCCACGATGAGTGACGAGACCAGTCCGGAGACGGTGTAGAGCACGCCGATGAACGCTGGCTCGATGCCCGCGCGGACCAGGTAGAGCGGCAGGACGACGAGCAGGTAGCCCATCGGAACGGTCGCGACGAACGAGCTCGCGAGGAGCAAACGCGTCCCCGGCGGGGCGAAGTCGCGCATCCGTTGCAGGCTAGCGCCGTCCGCATTGCGTACGCGGGGTGACGAGCGTTATCCTCGACGCACTTAGAACTTGTGAACCCCGGCCGGCGGGGCACGCCGTTCCGTCGGCCGATTACGCGATCAAAGGGGCGTTCGCCCCGTCACGGCGAGCATCCCCGCGTTCGCGCCACACGGAAAGGAACTTGAGATGCCCGACCCCCTCGTCGTGGGCCTTGCGGCCCTCGTCGGAGGCCTCGTCGGCTTCGCCGTTGCCCTCCTGGTACGCCGTTCCCTCGCGCTCGGCAGCGAGACCGCCGCGCGCGCGAACGGGGAGCGTCTGATCGCGGAGGCCCGTGCGAAGCAGAAGGAGATCCTCCTCGAAGCCAAGGACGAAGCGATCACCCTCGCGAAGACCGCCGAGACCGAGAACCGGGAGCGCCGCGCGGAGCTCCAGCGCTACGAGACCCGGCTGGACAAGAAAGACGAGCAGCTCGACCAGAAGCTCGCCGCCGTGGACACCCGGGAGCGTCGTCTGGTGGAGAAGGAGCTGGAGCTCGAGGCCGAGCGCGAGAAGATCGCTCAGCTGCAGACCGAGCAGCGGACCGAGCTGGCCCGAGTCGCCGGCCTGACGATGGACGAGGCGCGCGGCCTCCTCCTGAAGCGCGTCGAAGACGAGATGCGCGACATCACCAACCGGAAGGTCCACGACATGGAGGCCGAGGCCCGCGAGACCGCCGACGTTCGCGCTCGCGAGATCATCACCATGGCCCTCCAGCGGTACGCCGCGGAGCACACCGCCGAGCACACCGTGACGGTGGTGGCACTTCCCAGCGACGACATGAAGGGCCGCATCATCGGCCGCGAGGGCCGGAACATTCGCACTCTCGAGACGCTCACCGGCGTCGATCTCATCATCGACGACACGCCCGAGGCGGTCGTCGTCTCCGG
>JANMSU010000168.1:0-2650 GCA_031389835.1 Chloroflexota bacterium | reverse complement strand
CATCCTGCAAGCGACCACCACCGATGCCTACCGCGGCCGCGTCATGAGCGTTTGGGGGCTGCTTTTCATCGGCATCATGCCGGTCGGCCAGCTCCTGCTGGGCGTGCTCGGATCACTGCTCGGGATCCACACGTCGCTGTTCGTAGGCGGTGCGGTCGCGCTGTCGGCTGGCGTCTACGCAGCGCTGCGCGTGCCCGCCGTCGTGACGTGGCGCTCGACGCGGCGACCGCATATGGAGGAGGGTGAGCCGGTGCTCACCTCTACGGGAGCGACGACGCTCAGGTAGTCAGCGCGTGCCGGTTGCGGCAGCGCTCGGAATCCTTCTCGCCCTGCGTGAGCTTCGCACCGCGATTCGGGCAGTGGTTGTGATCGGGCTCGTCCTCGTCACCGAAATTCCTCTTGCCTGGCATCGCGCAACTCCGATTGGTAGAATGCGTGTGTTGGCCGCGTAGCTCAGTGGATAGAGCATCACGCTACGAACGTGGGGGTAGGGGGTTCAATTCCCTCCGCGGTCACAGAATCATCCAATTCTCGTCTTGTAGTTTCCGAGCTCGCGAGCCGTCTTCCGCGCATGACAGTTCGCGCAGCGCACTTCACACTTTGCGATCTCAAGCTCGACGGCGCCCCACGAACGCTGACGGCGCCACATTGTCGAAATAGCCTCGACTTTGTCCCTCAGGTGGTCGAAGTGGAGCAACGCGAGGTCCTTCTCACCACAATCGACACAGGCGTGCGTGAATAGGTAGTCCCAGATCCGCTGTTGGATCTCGCGGTCGCGCCGTTTACGGTTCCGCCGAATGCGCGGCATCTGAACGACGCGGTTCTTTGTCCACCACGAGCGGTGATATTCACTTCGGCAGGAGCGGCAGATGTACTGGCGAGTGCCGCGCTTCCGCGATCGGAAGTAGAACTCCGTAACGGGCTTCGCGACACGGCACACACGGCATGTAAGCGTCGCACTCGTTCCGAGTTCCAGTTGCACTGTTTGGACTTTTTGAAGCGAGGCGACATTGGCCTTGGGAGCGGCGGCGAGCTTTCGGTATCCCCGCTCGACCGCGGTCTTGCGATGATGGCAGTTCGCGCAACGTACATCGCATTTGGCGATCTCCGCGGCGACTTTCGCCCAGCTCGCGCCGACGGCGATCATCGATGCGATATTGAATGACTTGTCGCTTCGATGATCGAATTGGAGCACGATGAGGTCTTGTTCCCCGCAATCCACGCACGGATGTTCGCGGAGGAACTCGATGACCCGCATCCGGTTCACGTCCCGTCGTGCATTGATCCGCGCGACGATCCGGTCGTGGTCTCGCGCGTAGTAGGCGGTGTAGTTGCGGTTGTTCACTTCGGCGAAGCACGCACGGCACCATGACTGTCGTTTGTCCGGCTCGGAACGTCTGATTGGTGGGAACTGGTCAAGCGGTTTGGCCACGCCGCAGCGCGTACACGTCTTCACCCTCATACATAGCGCAGGTCGGCCGTGTCGGTGAAATGGGACCGTCGTACTACTGCGATAATTCGGCGCACGACCCCGTAGCTCAGCGGATAGAGCAGTAGCCTTCGAAGCTAAAGGTCGCGCGTTCAAATCGCGCCGGGGTCGCAGATTCGTTGGACAAAACTGACCCTTGTAATCGACGGCAGGGAGAGCAGAGTCAGGCTGTTCCTCCGGACCCGACGCACCGTCCGTGCCCTAGTGCCGGCGAGGTGCCCAACGAGCCCCCTGTGAGCCAGCGTTCCTATCTCGCGTACAAGGGGGTGCGCCGTTGTTTAGCAAGCTGGGCAATCTCATTGCTGTTCGAGACGAGAAGTCCGTCAACGCCTATTTCGCCGGCGACATCGTCGCGGCGTAGCGCCATCAACTGCGGGTCGGCCAGCCGCGGGGATATTAGGCCCCGCGGCTCGGCTCCCGCTAGCCTTCGCGCGCCGTGCCCGATGACCGCGACGCTCTCGAGCGACTCCTCCGACTCGTTCCGTACTTTCGCGATCTCGATCGCGTGAGCCTCGCGCGCCTCGCGGGTGCGCTCGAGCCGATCGACGTCGCGGCCGGCACCGAGATCACCCGCGAAGGCACCGAGGCGCACGAGCTCTACCTCCTCGAGCGCGGCGAGGTCTCCGCCGCGGTCCACTCGCCGGACGGCGCCGTCGAGGTCGGACAGGTCAGCGCGCCGGGGACGTTCGGCGAGATGGGCCTCCTTCTATCGCGGCGCACCGCGACGGTGCAGGCAACGACCGATGCACGTCTCTGGCGACTTCCGCGCGAGCGCTTCGAGCAGCTGGTCCGCGAGCGACCCGAGATCGGCCTGCGCGTCGCGACAGCGCTCGCCGACACACTCGATCGTCGCCAGCGCACGCTCGTCGGGGCGCCGCAGCTCGAGGAAGCACGGCCGCTCACGCTTGAGGCGCGCCCGCAGAAACGAGCCACGCGGTCGCGCGTGATCGGCGCGCTCGCAGCGTTCGCGGTCCCGCTCGCGCTGTGGTGGGTCGCGCCCCCGTCGGGTCTGAGCGTCGACGGCTGGCACATCTTCCTGGTACTCGTCGGCGCCGGCATCGCGTGGCTCCTCGAGCCGATCCCCGACTTCGCCGTCGCGCTCGCGATGGCGGGCGCGTGGGGCGTCCTCGGTCTCGCCACCGTCGCGCAGGCGTTCTCCGG
>JANMSU010000154.1:0-4437 GCA_031389835.1 Chloroflexota bacterium | reverse complement strand
ATGTGATCGGCCGCGGTCGTGATCGCGACGCACGCGGATGCGCAGGCCATGCCCACGCTCGCGGCGTAGATGTTCGTCGGAAGACCGAGCGCGAGCACGATCTCGCGCGCGAGGTTGTGATAGGCGACCGGCCGCGAAACGTTGCCGTAGACGACCTCATCGACGTCTCGCGCCGCGGTTTCCGTACGAGCCAGTGTCTCTGCGGTCGCAACTTTCGCGAGGTCGAGGACGTCGAGGTCGGCGAAGTCGGTGCCCGCTTTTACGAATGGAGTGCGCCAGCCGCCCACGATCACGGCGCGCTTGGTGCTCGTCATCCCGGTCGCGATGCTCCCCACACGGGTCATGGTACCCGCCCAAACGAACGTTTGGTAGAGACTTTTCCACGTACTGTGCTCGCCAGGCAGTGCGTTACCTGGGCATGCGTGGGGAAGTGGCGTTCGCGCTCGACAACGAGCGCGCCGCCCTGCGCCTGCGCCTCGCGGCCGCCGCGCTCGCCACCACCCTCGTGCTGCTGGCCGGAGACAGGGCCAGCGCTCTCGCGGCCGCGACCATCCCGATGTTCCTCGCGGCGGCCGTCGTCCTTCGCTACGGCGCCCCGGGCCGCATGCCGCAAGCTCGCGCCCTGGCCGGCAGCACGCTCGACGTGGTCGTTGCGACCGCCGTCGTTTTTGCGCTCCCGCTCGACGCGCCTTCCTGGATCCTCTACGGCTTCGCCATCGCGAACGCCGCGCTGTGGCGTGGCCCGCTCGGCGTATTCGCCGCGACCGCCGCGTCGATCCTCGCGTACGACGTCACGCTGATCGCACGGATCGGCGAGGCGCCGGCAACGTCGCTGTGGGTCGTGCAGGCGCTCGTCGCGAGCGGACTCATCAGCGCCGAGCTCGTGTACAGCGCCGTTCGCGCCACGGCGGACCGCGAGCGAATGCGCCGGCATGGGCACGCGCTGCGCGCGTTCTCTGAGGCGCGGGGCAGCGCCGCGCTGCTCGAGGTTCTGCGCGCACAGATCCTGTCCCTCGGTGCCGTGCACGTCCGGCTCGGCGGCGATGAGAAGGCGCTCAAAGAGTCGCTCGTCGGCAAACAGGGCTTCGTCGAGCGGCTGCCGACGCGCGAGCCGCGTTACATCGCGGTCATCCTTCCGCCGGACATCGCCGACGGTCCGCAGCTCGAGACCATCGCGCGCGACCTCATCGCCGACATTGCGCCACTCGTCGCGTCGAACGAGCGTGCCGAGCACGCCGAGCGCCTGCGCGACGCCGCGGCACATGCGCTCGACGCGCTCGCCGAGACGCCGCGCGAGGCGACCGAGGCCGGGACGCTCGCGTCGCTGACCGTCGCCGCGGCGGCCGTCGCGGGTCGCGCCGCGATCGTGCGGCTCGCGGACGGCGTTCTCCTCACGGGCGATCTCCCGAAGGACGCGGCGGTCGAGCTCGCGCGCGGCGGCGGGGCTGCGGCACTGCTGGTCGGAAAGAACACGCACTGGTCGCGTCCGGTCCTCGCGAAGCTCGACGCGCGCTCAGCGATCGTCGTCACCGCAGGGCAGGGCCGCGGCCTTATCGCGCTCTCAAGTGACCGAGTCCTCACCGAGCCGGAGTTCGCGCTCGTACAGCGCCTGGCGCACGTCGCCGGCTCGATAGCGGACCTGATCCGCGAGCGCGATCACGACCGCGCCGACGCGGGGCAGCTGCGCGTGGAGTCCGAGCGGCTCGGCGTCGTGCTGCAGGCGCGTGAGGACGCGGTCGCGATGGCGGCCCACGAGCTGCGCAATCCACTCACCTCGGTCCACGGATACGCGACGCTCATCTCGCGCAACCTCGGCGCGGTGCAGGACCAGCTCACGCGCCTCGATCGCATCATCGCCGACCTTCTCGGACGTACCGCTCTCGAGAAAGACACCGCGGATGTCGTCAAGGTCGCGACCGAGGCGGTCGGCCGGCTGCGCGCGCTCACCGGTCGCGACGCGTGGCTCGTGAAGCCGGATCAGCCGGCGCTCGCGCGGATCGATCCCGTGCGTCTCGCTCAGGTCTTCGACAACCTGCTGCGCAACGCCGCGAAGTACTCACCGGAGAAGGGCGCCATCACGCTGCAGATCATCCCCGGCGACGACGTTGTGCGTTTCACCGTGCAGGACGAAGGCGCGGGCATCGCGCCCGATGAGATCGAACACGTCTTCCAGCGTGGCTTCCGCGCCGCACGTCTCGCCGACATGACACCGGGCGAGGGCCTCGGACTCGCGGTCTGCCAGCAGATCGTCGAGGGGCAGGGCGGGCAGATCACGGTCGAGAGCGCGGGCATAGATCGCGGCAGCAGCTTCACCGTGACGCTGCCCTCGGTCCGCATCGCGATCCCGAGCGACCCCTAGCGCGCGAGGGCGTCGAAGGCGCGAGCGACGACCTCGAGGATCTGTGCACTCGTGTTCTTGGTGAGGCGGTAACGGACCACGTTTCCGCTGCGCGTTGACTCGACGGCGCCGGCGTCGCGCAGCACGCGGATGTGCTGGCTCGTCGCGGGCGCGGTGCGATTGACGACCCGCGCGAGATCGCCGGCCGCGAGCGGCGTCTCTGCGAGCGCGCGGATGATCTTGATCCGCGTCAGGTTGGAGATGCTCTCGATGATCTGGCGTGCCTCGCGCTCCTGGCGCGCGCCCATCAGCTTCTGCTGCGCGACCTCGACCGCGTGGGCATCGATAGGCGCGGCTCGTCCGCGCGCGTGCCCTCCGCGTGCCTCATTCCCTGTCACTCATCGGCAGTTGTCGCACTCGGCAGCCACACGCGCAACCGCTTTAGAGCGACCGAACTTGCGCGACCGCGCAATTTCACCCGAGGAGCGCGGTCGCGGCCATCCGCAGCGCGGCGACGACGACCACGGCCGCGAGGATCTTCATCAGCACCTGCGGCTTCGTCCGGATCGACACCCAGGCGCCGATCGGCGATGCGACCAGCGCGACAATGGCGACGATGGTCGCGAGCGGGGGGTCGATCTGCGCCGTCGCGGCCTTGCCGATGAGGGCGGCGACCGCGGCGAACATGCCGATGCCGAGCGACGATCCGATCGCGATGCGCGGCGGGACCCGCAGGAGATAGACGAGCGCGCCGATGATCGTCGCGATCGCACCGATGCCGACCATGCCGCCGAAGAAGCCGAGCACGATCGAGATGCCGACAGCGAGCGGGACGTTGAGATGGAGTTCGTCGGTCCCGCCCTGCTGCGCCTCCACCGGTAACAGGAGCATTACCGCGGTCGCGACCGCGAGTGCCGCGAACACGCCGAGGAGCACGCGATCGTTCACGTCGCGCGAGATGAGCGCACCGATCAGCGACGCGGCGGCGCCCGTCGGCCCCATCACGAGGACCAGGCGTCTGGAGACGTTGCCGTACTGACGGTGGCGGAACGCACCGAGCGCGCTACCGAAGATCGCCTGCACGATCGTCAGCCCGGTGATGATCTTGATCGGCAGCGCACCGATCCCGACCGCGGCTGGTAGATAGAGGAGGAGCGGCGTGAGCACCACGCCGCCGCCGATGCCCAGAAGACCTGAAAGGAATGATGCGACGAATGCGGAGAACGCCGTGACGAACTCGGTCCCGGACGGCATCGGCATGCGCTGTCCTTTATATAGAGGGTGATGCGGCTCGTCCTGCTCGCACTGCTGCTCGGCGCATGCGTCAATCCGGGAGACCGCGCGCCCGCATCCGGTACGGTCGCGGTCCCGCTCAGCTCCGCATCGCCAGCGTCGCCGTCAGCGTCGTTGGTGCCGTCCGCGCCGACGGGATCGGCCCCGCTCGTGTGGCGCCGCATCCCCGACATCCCGACGGGACGCAGCGAGGTAGCGGCGACGGTGTTCCGGGGCGAGGTGTACGTCATCGGTGGGTTCGGTGGCGCTCGCGTCGTCGAGATCTTCGACGGCCAGCGCTGGCGGCGCGGACCAGACCTTCCGCTCGGTGTGGATCATCCGATGGCCGCGGCGCTTGGTGACATCGCCGATGGCGGCGGCGGCGTCTACGTCTTTGGCGGTAACGCCGGCGGTCCGACGGCGCGCAGCTTCCGGCTTGCGCCCGGCGCGACGGCGTGGCGCGAGATCGCCGCGATGCCGGGACCGCGCTCGCAGGCCGCTGCGGTCGCGCGCGGTGCGTCGATCTACATCGTCGGCGGGTACGACGGTCAGCGCCTGGTCGCGCCGACGTACGCGTACGACGCGAACGGCGATCGCTGGCGTCAGGTCGCGCCGATCCCAACGACGCGCGATCACCTCGCCGCTGCGCTCCTCGGGGCTCGCGTCTGCGCGATCGGCGGTCGCAAGCTCTCGCTCACGACGAATCTCGCGACGTTCGAGTGCTACAACCCGGACGCGGATCGGTGGGAGACGATGCCGAATGCGCCGACCGCTCGCGGCGGTGTCGGGGCTGACGCCGTCGGCCCTCGCCTGGTCTTCGTTGGCGG
>JANMSU010000469.1:0-6407 GCA_031389835.1 Chloroflexota bacterium | reverse complement strand
CACCTCGACGCCGAGTTCTTTCGCCTTTCTCCGAACCAGGTCGTCGAAAGCCGCGGCGTATTCCGCGTTGAGACCGCCGCCGCCCATGATCTGATTCTGGTTTGGCCGCGCGCCGATTTCCCTTGGGTTCATCCCCAGCTCGCGAAGCGTCGAGTGGCGGACCCGAGTGGCGCCCTTCACGAGGTCTCCACGGAAGACATGCTCGCGGATGCCGCAAGCGGTGCGAAGCAAGGCGTGGATCGTGACTACGAGATCGCGATCCTGGACGTCGCACGCGACGTCGCGACCGCAAAAGTGCGCTCGGAACCTTTCGTGGACTACCTCCACCTCGCGCGGGTCGGCGATCGCTGGGTCATCGTGAACGCGATCTACGAATGGCGGCGCGAGGACCTGCGTCAGCGCCTTTCACGACCGTCGTCGCGAGGCTAAAGGCGGGCAGCAGGCCGCCTTGTTTTGGTCCAACAACGAGTCCACCATTCCTGGCTTTGGGGATCGACGGACCGTGAGCGGTCACGATCGCGCTCATGTCAAGGCTCTGGACCGCCTTCACGCGCCCTTGCCGCACCGACCTCCACTCGCCCCAACTGGAACCAGCTGGTGACCAGTCGGGCAGCTCGCGAGAGGGAGGGGCCGTGCCGAGACATGGACGATCCGTCGCTCGATCTCCAGAATCCCGTCCCGTGCCATTGGACATCGCGCGCCTGAGGCGCGAGACCGCGGGGTGCGAGGCGTTCATCCATTTCGATAACGCTGGCGCGGCGCTCATGCCCGACCGCGTGTATGCGGCCGTCGTCGATCACCTCACCCGCGAGCGTCGCCGCGGCGGCTACCGTGCGGCTGCGGAGGCCGGCGCGGAAATCCAGCGCGTATACGCGTCGGCGGCGCAACTGCTCGGCTGCGACCCGGAGGAGATCGCCGTCGTGGAGAACGCGACGCGAGCGTGGGACATGGCGTTCTACTCGATTCCGCTCCGCGAGGGCGACCGCATCCTCACCAGCAAGTCCGAGTACTGCAGTAACTATGTCGCAATGACGCAGGTCTGCCGACGCACCGGAGCGCGACTCGAGGTCGTTGAGGACGACGAGACGGGCCAGGTCTCGATCGACGCGCTGGAACGTGCGATGGGCCCATCGGTGCGCCTCATCGCGTTGACCCATGTTCCGATGACCGATGGGCTGGTGAACCCGGTCGCGGCCGTCGGCCGCGTCGCGCGCGCGGCGGGCGTGCCCTTCCTGCTCGACGCCTGCCAGTCCGTAGGGCAGCTTCCCGTGGACGTACGCGACATCGGCTGCGACATGCTCGCGGCGACGTCACGGAAATTTCTGCGCGGTCCGCGCGGCGTCGGTCTGCTCTACGTCCGCCGCGAGCTCGCCGATCGGCTCGAGCCCCCGCTCCTGGATATCCACGCCATCGATTGGGAGCATTGGGCGGCGCCGGGACCGTACAGCGTGCGCGATGGCGCGCGCCGCTTCGAGAATTGGGAGACGAACTACGCAGCCAAGCTCGGCCTTGGGGCCGCGATCGACTACGCGCTCAAGCTCGGCCTCGCGGAGATCTCGGCCGCGGTGCGCGCGCTCGCCGCGACGCTCCGCTCTCGCCTCACCGAGATCGTCGGCGTGCGCGTGCACGACAAGGGCGCCGAGCGCTGCGGCATCGTGTCCTTTACGGTGGCCGGCGCCCATCCGGATGAGATCGCCGACGCGCTGGCGTCGCGAGCGATCAACGTGTCTTCCACGGCCGCCGTTTGTACTCCTCTCGATCTCCCCGCGCGCGGTCTGACGGACGGCGTAGTGCGCGCCTCGGTCCACTACTACAACACGACCGACGAGGTGGAGCGATTCTGTTCGACGGTCGCTTCACTGAGAGCGCCCTCGTCTGCGTGACCCGCGGCCCCGGGGTCACACTCACCCCGATGCCGTGCGGCATCGATCACTCCGGCTCCAGGCCGTGACGACGCATGAGCTCGCGCTCGGAGTCGGGGTCGAGCCCGCCCGATCGGTCGAGCTCGTCGAGCTCGGCGAAGTAGCGGTCGAGTGAGGGCGCATGCAGGATAAGTACCCGCAACACGTCCGAGCCCGAGTTGCCGAAAGTATGGACGGCACCGGCAGGAACGAGCGCGAAACCACCGCTCGGGACGACGTGGTCGGTGCCATCCGCTGACAACGCGAGCTCGCCCGCCAGCACATAGAAGGCCTCGACCATACCGGGGTGGCGGTGTGCCGCCGGTCGCCGCGCGGCTGGCGGCACCTCGCGCTCGAACAGCGAGAAGGCGCCGTTCGTGTCGGCGCCGATCGCTTTGAAGCGCAGGGTATTTCCGCGCGCGTGCAGCGTGGTGCCATGACCCGGTGGGATCACGATCGCACCCACCTGAGCGAGCCTAGCAACTTGATCAGGCGCTGCTGTGCGCTCTCGGCTGACAACGGTTCGCCGGTGGGTAGACTTACCGCGTGGAACGGTGGACGTGGGGGTTGATCGCGCTCGGCGCGGTCATGACCGCCGCGATCCTCGCGCCGATCGTTTACATCGAGTCGGGCAGCGTCGTTCCGATCAGCCCCAGCTACTTTTGGATGATGATCGTGCCCGCCCTAGCGGCAGGCGCGGCGCTGCTTTACCAGGCGAAGCGCGGGATTGACCGGCCCTCCGCCATCACACTCGTCCTCATCGGCATCGTGATCGCGACCTACCCGTTCTGGGGACCCTCGCTCGACGAAGGCATGCGCATGCCCCTGGAGTGGATCGGCACGATCCTCGGTCACTACGTTGCCGGCGCTCTCGTGGTGCTAGGGGGTGCCCTTCAGCTGATGTGGGCGCGGACGATCCCAAGGCCGGAGCGCTCCAGCGGTTCCTAAGTCGGGGACCCACGATCAAGGAGGGCTGGGAGCAACTTGAGAAGGCAGGTATCTCTTGCCGCGGTCGTGATCCTGATCGGGATCGCGTGCGCTGGCGCGCCCAGCGCGGGTCCGAGCGCACCCGCAGCCAGCACGGCGAAGGCCGCCGACTACGAGGTCTGGGTACTCGACCAGGCGGAGACCTCGCCCGCCGGCGGCGGCACGATCTCTATCTACCGCGGCGCCGACCTGGCCGGAAGCGCCGCGCCGGCCGCCGCGTACACCGTCAACCTCGCTGAAGCGGCGACCGGCATCGGAGACGGACCCGGGAAACAGCCGCACTCGCTCGCGTTCGATCCCACGAACTCCCACGCGGTCATCTCGTACGTCGCGAGCGCACACGTCCAGGTGCTACGCGTCAGCGACCGCAAGGTGGTCGCGAGCATTCGGATGACGGCGGGCAAGGACGGGGCCCGTCAGGCGCACGCATCGTCGGTGTCGCCGGTTGGCGACGCGATCATCGTCGCCAACCAGACCGGCAAGCTGCTGCAGCGCATCAGGGCAGACTTCAAGAACGACGTGTATCGCCTCGACGCGGCGGCGGATCTCGATCTCGCCCTGCTCGAGGACGCCGACCACCCCAACAACATGCCGGTCACACCGATCTGGGTCGGGGACGGCAGGCATGTCTTCGTTCCGAGTCGCGGCGCTGGCGCCTATCTCATCGACGCGAAGGCCACGCCGATGAAGGTCGTCTCGAGCCTGAGCAAGGCGCAGATCGGTCCCTCGACCTGCTGCGCCGCTGTCGGCTCGACGTTCATCTGGGCTACCTCCGCGGGCGGCCCGACGGCGACCGACACCACCTGGAATGTCTTCCAGATCCCCGTCGCCGGGCTGCCGTCGCTGAAGTCGACCAAGGTGCTCGGCCGGACCGGGAAGGTCGAGTCGCACGGCGTGCTCATCGTCGGGCAGAGCGTCTGGGTGATCGACCGTTTCGCCAACAGCCTCGACATCTTCGATGCCGGCAGGGCCGGCGCCGCCGAGCCGGTGCGCACCTTGTCGCTGGCGAGCGGTCCGCTCGCGGGGAAGGATCCCGCGCCAGACATCATGGATCTCTCGCCTGATGGCAAGCTCGTGTTCGTGACTCTGCGTGGCAAGGCGCCCGTCAACGGCAACATCAAGGACGTCAACAACGCGGTCGGCGACGTCGGAGGCTTCGCGGTGCTGGCGGTGCAGGATGGCGGGAGGAATGCCACGCTGCAGTCATTCGTGCCGCTCGCCTTGGCCGGCGGCGCGAGCGTCGTCGATCCACACAGCCTCAAGGTCCGCGCGCTCTCTCGCTGATGCCACTTCGCCACCCGCGCGAGTGGGCGTGGGTCAACAGCGCCCTGCCGATGTATCGGCGGTGGAACCGGCTGATGCCCACCGGGCATCGCTGCAAGCGGTGCTGGGCGCCGTTCGGCGGACCCTTCTCATTCGTCTACGCGCTTTTCATGATCCGGCCCTCGCGCAAGAATCCGTCGCTCTGTACGACCTGATATGAGTTCTCTCCCCCGGGCGGGGAGGTCACGATCTCGGTCGCGTTCCTCAGGCTGCCGAGCGCAGGCGAGGCCGCGCAGCGCCTCTCCTCGACCGACCTGGTCGAGCGCCTGAATCATTTCTACGAGATCGCCACCAAAGCCGTGGTCGCGCGTGACGGCACCATCGATAAGCTGATGTCCGATCAGGTGATCGCGTTCTTCGGCACTCCGTACAACTCGCGCGAGCACGCGCTGCGCGCCGTCGAAGCCGCCACCGACGTGATCGTCGCGATGGAGGACCGCTGGAGCGGGGCATCCCTGGTCGCAGCCGCGGTCGGCACCGGGGAGGCCTTCGTCGGGAACGTCGGAGAGGGCGCGACGCGCGACTACACCGCCGTCGGCCGGATGGTGAATGCCGCGCACGAGCTGCTCGCGCACGCGCGGCCCGGCGAGGTGCTCCTCCTCCCGGAGACGTACGACGCGGTCTCCTCCCGCTATCCCGATGCTCCCGTCCGCACGATCGCGATCGCCGACCTGGAGCAGCCCGTCGCGGCACGCGCCGTGAGCGTCAGTGCTCGAGCGGCCGCTCAGGCACCCACCGCCGCAGGCCCCGGTCGCCGCGTGCTCGTGACGATCCTCGTCCTCGATCTCGTAGGATCGACCGAGCTCGCGGCCGAGGTCGGGGACGCCGCCTGGCGCGACCTCCTGGCCCGCCACTACTCGCGCATCCGGGAACTGCTCATCACGCACGAGGGGACCGAGGTCGACACCGCGGGCGACGGGTTGCTCGCGACCTTCCAAACACCCGTGCAGGCCGTGCGGTTCGCGCAAGCCGCGATCGACGCCGACGCCGCGCTCGGACTGCGCACGCGCGTCGGCGTACACGCCGGCGAGGTCGAGCGCGACCAGGGCGTGATACGAGGGATCGCGGTCGTCGTCGCGGCCCGCATCGGTGCGCTCGCGGGCGCGGGCGAGATCTTCGTGTCGAGCACGGTGCGGGACCTCGTCGCGGGCTCGGGGCTTGGCTTCGAGGATCGTGGCGTGCGATCGTTGAAAGGGGTGCCGGAGCCGCGCCAGATCTATGAGGTGCTGCGCGCGCCCGACTAGGACGGGCTGCCGCTGGGCAGCAGCGCAGTCCAGCTTGCGAGAACGTAGCTCGCCATCAGGATGCCGAAGAAGACAAGCGCGATCCACTCGGGCACGCCGACGCGCGAGACCAACGCGGCCCCGGTGCGGCTTCTGAGATAGGCGTTCAAGTGGTGTTGTCCGTAGCCCGCCACGACGCCCGCGCACAATGCGGCAATCAAGAGGACCGAGCCGTCGCGCAGCCCTGTGCGGAAGGCGCCCGTCGCGATGAACGTGAGCGGGAAGCCCGCGAAGGCACCCACGGCGATGGCGAGGTTCGCGCGCTTACGCGCGCCGACGCGGGCTAGTAGCTCGTTCAGCGTCCTGAAATGGGCGTGGACTCGGAAGATCATGTAGAACGGCACCACGAGCGACAGCGCGTGCCAGAGCGGCCGCATCTCCGCGTCGCCGCGCTCGCGCTTCATGGTCGACCAGCTCCGACCCGCCCAGACGATGAGATACGCGCCACCGGTAACGAGTGTCAGGGCAAATGGAAGCCACGCTGGACTCGTGTAGACGACACGCTCGGATGAGTTGTTGACCGTCGCGAAGCCTCCTATTACCGACCGCTCTTGCAGATATGCTCGACCTAAGCGTCCTACGAAATTAGCCGCGAGGCGGGCAGCGCTACGTCGATCCAACGGCCGGCGCCTGTCTCGCAGCGAGACGCACACCGAACACGATCACGAGCGCGCCGAGCAGCTGGAGCGGGAGCGGTCGCTCGCCAAGCACCAGGAACGCCAAGATCAATGCGGCGATCGGGACGATGTAGCTGATCATCGCTCCGAGGCCCGCACCGAAGCGGCTCACCGCCCAGAAGAAGATCAAGAACGCGACGACGGTCGAGAACACACCGAGGGACAAGGCCGCCAGCCATGTTTGGGCGCCCCAGCTCGGAATGTCGCGATAGCCGTGCTCGAAGAAACCGAGCGGG
>JANMSU010000053.1:0-2634 GCA_031389835.1 Chloroflexota bacterium | reverse complement strand
AACGTGCCGACACCGCCGCCCGCGCCGTGGATGAGCACACGTTGTCCCGGCTTGACCTGCGCGTGGTCGCGAAGACCCTGGAGTGCGGTGCGCCCCGCGACGCCGAGCGTCGCGGCCTGCTCGAACGGCAGGTCGCGCGGCTTCAAGAGCAGTCGATCCTCGCGGGCCAGGACGTACTCCGCGAAGGACGCTGGCGCCCCACCAAAGACCTCGTCGCCAAGCTTGAAGAGCGTGACACCCGGCCCGACGGCCTCGACGGTGCCGGCGAGATCCACCCCTGGAACCGGTTCATCTTTCGACCGCATGACCTTCGCGGCGATCTCAAGCAGTAGCCCGCCGTGGGCGCCGTGCCAGTCGAGGGCGTTCACCGACGCCGCGCGCATGCGTACCAGCACGCGGCCCTCCGTCAGCTCCGGCCTCGGGATGTCCCGCACATGCAGCACGTCCGCTGACCCGTGCCCTTCCTGTACGAGTGCCTTCATCGTGCGGCCTCGGTCCTCTGTCTTGTTCGTTGGCTCGCCCACGCGTACGGCAGAACTCATCTCTCCGACTCCTTTACCCCGGCCACAGCGTGACGCCGACTTATGAAGGAGTCGTGAATGAGACGCGGAGGCCTGTTCCGTGACTCCCGACGTCTCAGGTACTAGTCGAAGGTTCTACCAGTTGATTTCCGCTTACGTTCGTTAGGCGCTCGATGGACCGACGCACTGTGTCAGCAGGCCCGGAGCCCCACCGCGCGCCGGTCGCCACGCGACCGTCCAGCGACGTCCGGGACATCACCGATCGGTTCGAGATGTTCGTTTCCGAACGGTCCTTGGGTTGGTCACCGCGCATCCGCCGCGAGAGCGAGCTGCCCTATCCGAAGGCGACCGTCCAGGCCGCGTTACGCGCGCAGGCCACCGCCGCGAATGACGATTCAGAGCGAGCGCGCTGGACGTCCTGTCTCGTCGAGCTCGAGTATTTCCTTCCAGACCATGAGCTCGAGCCCTACTGGGCGGCCCTTGAGCACGAACGCGAGTGCATTCGCCTTATGGGACGGGCGAGCCTCCAGCACGCGCTCGATCGCCCGGACGGGCTCACCCCTGAACTCGAGGCTTCCTACGAGCGACACGTTGCCGGCGCTGCCGCACTTCGTCCCCTTCGCGACAAGATCGCCGCCGCCGCGGCGCGGGTGGCCAAAGACCTCCGGACCTAAACTCTCGCGACATGGCCGCCACGGATTCCCGCCGTCGCGTCGCGGCGGATCGCCACGTGTTCCTCGACTACAAGACTGCCTGCCCATTCTGTAAGGCCCATGTCGGGCCACGGTCCGTCACTCGCGAACACCTGGACGTGCCGCCTAACCCGCCCTACGCCGCGACCGTCAAGTGTCCGTCGTGCGACGAGGTTTTCGAAGTCATCTTCAACGAGTAGAGCGCTCTGAATCCCAGGCCTTCGAGAGTCGTCTGACTGACTAGTTGACACGTGTGCGAGCCTTCGACCTAGCAAGCGTTTCGCGAGGAGGGGACCGTGCGCATTCGTCGGTCGTTCGTTGTCATCACCGCGATCGTGGTCGCGCTCGTCGTCGCTTCGATCGGTGCAGACCGGGCCAGCGCGGCGCCGCCGCTGCCGACGGCGATGGCTTCCGTAGGCGATTCGATCACCCGCGCGTACAACACTGGTCCGTCGGCGTTCGCAGACTATCCGGCAAACTCGTGGTCGACCGGGACGAGCGCTACGGTGAAATCTCATTACACGCGACTGCTCGCCCAGGGAGCCGCGATCAGCAGCAAGAACCACAACGATGCGGTCAGCGGCGCCAAGATGGCGGATCTCAATGGCCAGATGACAGTGGTGAATACGCAGGGCGTCGGCTACGTGACCGTCCTGGTCGGAGGCAACGACGTCTGCACGTCCTCAGAGTCGACGATGACCAGCGTGACCGCGTTCGCGACCCAGTTCCGCACGGCCATGACCACGGTGTCGACGGGATCGCCGAACGCGCTCGTGTACGTCGTGAGCATCCCCGACGTCTACAACCTATGGTCGGTCCTGAAGGGCAACGGCAGTGCGCGATTTGTGTGGGCGATGTTCGGCATTTGCCAGTCGATGCTGGCGAGGCCGCTTTCGACCACGCAGACTGACGTCGAGCGCCGGGCGCGCGTGCGCCAGCGCAACATCGACTTCAACACCCAGCTCAGGACGATCTGCGAGCAGGAGTTCGCGGCGAGGTGTCGCTACGACAAGAACGCGGCGTTCGACACGAAGTTCACGGCCGCCGACGTCTCGACGCGCGATTATTTCCACCCGTCGGTCGCGGGGCAGGCCAAGCTCGCCGCCGTGAGCTGGGCGGCAGGCTACTGGGGCGGTCCGTAGATCGGTCCTCGCGGTCGGGTAGTGCGCTGAATATCGGTCGCAGTTGATTTCACTCTAGGCGGGGGTAGGCTCCTCCCGGCCGTGGGAGGACTGCGGCTACGGGTCGGGAGGGCCCGCATCGAAAAGGGGGAGTCGCTGTGAAACTGTCTCGTGTCGTACTGACCATCACGGTCGCATCATTCCTCGTCGCCACATCACTCCTCATCACAGGTACGAGCGCCGTCGCCGATCCCGGCGATGAGCTCGACGCGATCTTCTTCGAGGCCAAAGTCGCGAGTG
>JANMSU010000033.1:0-2773 GCA_031389835.1 Chloroflexota bacterium | reverse complement strand
GAGCTGCACGGCGACCGTGGCTTCCGCGACGATCCCGCGATCGTCGGCGGGATCGCGGACCTCGACGGCCGGCCGGTGGTCGTCGTCGGCGAACAGAAGGGCGCGTCGACGGAAGAGAACATCGCGCGCAACTTCGGCATGCCGCATCCCGAGGGATACCGGAAGGCCATGCGTCTGTACCGTCTCGCGGAGAAGTTCCACCTGCCGCTGATCACCTTCGTCGACACGCCTGGCGCCTACCCGGGTCCCGAGGGCGAGGAGCGGGGACAGGCCGAGGCGATCGCGCAGTCGATCCTGCTCATGTCGCGACTGCAAACCCCGATCGTCGTCGTCATCCTCGGTGAGGGTGGGTCGGGCGGAGCGCTTGCGCTGGGGGTCGGTGATGTCGTGCTCGCGCTCCAGAATGCTATCTACTCGGTCATCTCGCCCGAGGGTTGCGCCGCCATCCTGTGGCGCAGCCCGGCGGAGGCCGAGCGGGCCGCGAAGGCGATGCGCCTGTCCGGCCCCGACCTGCTGGAGCTTGGTGTCGTCGATGCGCTCATCCCCGAGCCCCCGGGCGGTGCGCATACCGATCACGCCGCCACTGCGACGGCCATCCGCAGGGCGCTCGCCGCTCAGCTCGCCAAGCTCGAGCGCGTGCCCGCCGCCGATCTGCTCTCCGCGCGCTACGAGCGTTTCCGTGCCTTCGGCGTGGTCGTCGAACCGGGCGTGACGGCGGCGCCACTGCCCCCGCCCGACTCCTGGTGGCGGCGCTTCGTGAAGCGAGTCACCTCTTGAGCGACACCGATCACGTTCTTGGGCTGCTCGACGACCTGATGCGCCTCGCCGACGGCTCCGCAGCGGTGACGATCGAGGTCGAGGCCGACAACTTCGCGGTCTCGGTCACGCGGCGCGGCGCCGCGCGGCCGGACGCGAGCCTCGCGACGACCGAGCGGCCCGCGGCGTCCGCGAGCGATGCGCAGCCGGTACGACTCCCAACGCAGCGCGTACACGCGACGACGGTGGGCATCTTCAACCCCGAGCGCGAGTGGCAGGCGGGCGACGCCGTGTCCCGGGGCGACGTCCTCGGGGGGATCAAGTCGCTGGGCCACGTCGCGAAGATCGTCGCACCCGCGGACGGAGAGGTCCGCGAGGTCCTGGTCGCGGGCGGTGCGCCGGTCGAATACGGCCAGCCGCTGCTCGTGATAACACTGCGCTAGATGGCAGCTCGAAAGATCGACATCAACTACAGCGACTCGGGAAGCGGCTGGCTCGCGCATGTCACGGTGACGGCCCCGACGAAGACGTCGCACGTCGTGCGCGTCTCGCCCGGGGAGCTCGAGCGGTACGGCGGCGGGGACGTCCACGAGCTGCTGCGGCGCTCGTTCGAGTTCCTCCTCGATAAGGAGTCGAACACCTCGATCCTGCGTGAGTTCGATCTCACGACGATCGAGCGCTACTTCCCGGACTATGCCGCAGCGATGAAGCGCCCGTCAGGCAAACCCTAGGCGGCGCGACGCGCGCCGACCTCATACCATCGCGCGTCCATGGGGAGCGGTGTCGCCTGGCTCTTTCCCGGTCAAGGCTCGCAGACCGTTGGCATGGGCCGCGAGCTCGCCGAGCGCTACGCAAGCGCGGCGCGCGCGTTCGACGAGGCGAGCGACGCGCTCGGTCTCGACATGCGCGCGCTCTGCTGGGACGGACCGCAGAGCGAGCTCGACCGCACGACGAACACGCAGCCAGCGCTCCTCACCGCGTCCATCGCCGCGCTGCGCGCGGCTGAAGAAGCGGCCGGGGGTCTCGCCGAGCCGGTGGTCGCGATGGGCCACTCGCTGGGCGAGTTCACCGCGCTCGTCGCCGCGGGCGCTCTCGCGCTCGCGGATGCCGCGGTCCTGGTGCGGCGCCGTGGCGAGCTGATGCAGGAGGCCGATCCATCGGGCGGCATGCTCGCGGTCATCGGCCTCGACGCGGACGTCATCGCGAAAGCGATCGGTGGGGCCGGTCTCGTTGTCGCCAACGACAACGCACCGGGTCAGGTCGTTATCTCGGGTCCGAATGACGGTTTCGATCGCGCGACCGCCGCGCTAAAAGAAGCCGGCGCGAAGCGCGTGATCCCGTTGCGCACCTCCGCGGCGTTCCACTCGCCTGCGATGCGTCCGGTCGGACCGGAGCTGGCGAAGGCGATCAAACTGACACCGTTCAGCGCCCTGCGTTACCGGGTCGTCGCAAATGTGGACGCGCAGGTGCACGAACATGCGGTGGATTTCCCGTCATTGCTGGAGAAACAGGTGTGGTCTCCAGTACAGTGGGTCGCCTCTATGCGGCGCGCGCAGGGCGAGGGCGCGAGCGCATTCGTCGAGTTCGGTCCGGGCAACGTTCTCACCGGGCTCGCGAAGCGCATCGTTCCCGAAGCGCGCACCGCGAACGTGTCTGACGCTAAGACACTGGAGGAGGCGCTCACTGTCCTTCGATAAGATCCTCATCGCCAATCGCGGCGAGATCGCGCTGCGGGTCATTCGCGCGTGCCGCAAGCTGGGGATCCAGACCGTGGTCGTGTACAGCGAGGCCGACGCGCATAGCCTCCCCGTGCACCTCGCGGACGAGGCGATCTGCATCGGCCCCGCGTCGGCGCGTGAGAGCTACCTCAACATCCCGGCGATCATGTCGGCCGCGCTCATCAGTGGAGCGCAGGCGATCCATCCCGGTTACGGCTTCCTCGCGGAGAACGCCGACTTCGCCGAGGTTTGCAAGGAACATGGCCTGGTCTTCATCGGTCCGCCGCCCGAGGTCCTCC
>JANMSU010000016.1:0-1664 GCA_031389835.1 Chloroflexota bacterium | reverse complement strand
CGGCAAGCCCGAGGTCCGCGCCTTCCGTATCGACGCGGAGGAGTTCGTGCGCGAGGTCCCGGTCGCCATCGAGCGCCGTGGCCTAGCGCGGCTCCTCGCGAATGCGCCACGTCGCCGCGACTGATGCGGCCTCCGCCAGCGCGGCGCGCTCGTCGGCCGGCTCGACGTAGTGGAAGATCAGCGCGAGGCCTCGCGTCTGGGGCACCGCGGTGAATTGCCGGTAGAGCATCCGGCGACCTGAGTAGGTCCCGCCGTATTGGTCATCGACCGTGACGACGCCGTTGATGCGCACGACCGTGCGCTCGCGCCATCCATTCTCTAAGCCTTGGCGCTCCCCGAATGACGCCGAATCCGCATACGAGTCGGCTGTTGCGAGCGGGACGCCGCCCGCGCGCGCCACGCGAAGCTCCGCGACGTCGGACTGGTAGCGCGCGGCTTCGCCTTGTGTCCCGCTCGTCACGTTCTTCCAGCCGGCCGGAAGCGTGATCGTGAAGTCCGCCGCCTCGAACGCGGTGCCGGTCATCGGCGTCGCGGCGAAATTGGCAACGAGCTGCGGCGCGATCGCGTAAGCGGCGAACCGGAATCGCGAGGTCAGGTCTTGTGTCACCAGGGCGCTCGTCACCAGCATGGCGACGAATGGCACGACCGCGAGGGCGGGCGGAAGCAGAGCGCGAAGGTTGATCGCCAGACCGATGATCGACCGCACCACCGCGAGCGCCGCGACCGCGCCCGCGAGCGGAAGCAGATCCGGGGCGAGCACGACGAGCAAGGCCGCGACAGGCGCCAGCAGGAGCGGCGAGAGCGCGAAGCTGAAAGCCGTGAAGGCCTGATCGAGCGTGAGCTCGCGGCCGCGGAGCAGCTTCGCGGCGTAGTGGCCGACCGTGGCGACGCCCGCGACGGTGACGGCCAGCCGGACTCCGACGAACAACGAGTCGACGAGCACCTGAGCCAGGAAGTCGAAGAGGAGAAATCCCTTCGAGGTCAGGATCATCGCGTCTACCGCGAAGGCCAGCGCGGAGCCCGCGACGAGCGCCACGAGCACGCCCGCCAGACCGAAGTGCTCGCGCGCGAGCGACCGGGCGAAATCGAACGGATGGAGGATGGAGCGCAGCACCTCGCCTCGGAACCAGGCGAGCTCCCCTGTGTTCTCCATCCGATCCGAGCGTACAAAAAGACGACCCCCGCGTCCGGGGGTCGTCTTGTGTTCGCGGTCGTCACCTTCCCGGGACCGAGCTACAGGCCTCACTTCCGGCCGAGACGTGGGCAATCACACCGAGGTGTGATCAAGTGCTCCTACATCAACAATCCGCTCGAGCCCGCCGATCTGTGTGGCCCCCTTCCGCCGAGGGCGTCATCGATCGACTTGAAGGACCCCGAACACCTTATGCAGCCTGACCATGACACCTCCAGTGACGTTGGTGCTAGGCCTTCTCTGCTCCGTTCCGCGGAACACCACTGTTCTACACCCGCTCCTGGAGGGCTCGTCAAGAGGCCGGTGTCCGGACAAATTCGGTAGCGGTCACGCCCGCTTTCAGCGGCGGATGCGCAACAGGTCGCGGAGCTGCCGTGGCACGACCTTCACATCCGGCCACCACGACTCTTCCGCATCGACGCCCGCGGCGGCGGCCGCTTCCACCAGCAACGCGACGGCGCTCCGAAGATCC
>JANMSU010000492.1:0-2587 GCA_031389835.1 Chloroflexota bacterium | reverse complement strand
CGGGCTCGAATGCGTGGAGGCCGACGCGCTCGGCCATCTGCGCTCGCTGCCGGACCGCGCGATCGACGGCATCTATGCGCGGCACATCGCGGAGCACGTATTGCCCGGCGAGCTCGTCTCGATGCTGCGCGAGGCGCGCCGCGTCCTGATGCCCGGCGCACCGCTGGTGTTCGTGACGCCGAATGTCGCGACGCTGACCGTGGGCGCGCACTCTTTCTGGCTGGATCCCTCGCACGTGCGGCCTATCCCGCCCGAGCTCTTCCGCTTCTATCTCGAGGTCGAGGGCTTCGTCGATGTCGACGTGAAGACGTTCGAGCCGAGCGAGAAGCGTCTGTCGGACAAGGTAAGCGACGAGACGGTCCGCGAGAACGTGAAGCTGCTGAACGAAACGCTGTTCGGCGACCGCGACTACGCCGTCATCGGGCACGCTCCGGCATGACCGCGGTCCACCAATTCCATCCCACGCTCGCACCCGGCGACGCGATGAGCAACCACGTCTTCGCGCTGCGTGATCGCCTGCGCTCGTGGGGCTACGAGTCGGATGCGCATGCGATCGACATCAAGCCCGGCGTGGAGAGCGAAGCGCTCTCGTACCGCCGGCTGTTCCGAACGGTGCGGCCGGAGGACACGCTCATCCTCCATTTCTCGATGGGCAACGAGGTCTTCGACCAGCTCATCAAGATCCCGGCGCGTCGCGTGCTCGTTTACCACAACATCACGCCGCCGGAGTTCTTCAGCGGCATCAACGACCATGCCGCCGCGTTCGCGCGTCTTGGCCTGCGGCAGCTCGAGCAGATAGCGCCCGCGTTCGAGCTCGGCATCGGCGTCTCGGCGTTCAATCGCCAGGACCTCCACGACATGGGCTTCAAGAAGACCGCGCACGTGCCGATCCTCATTGACTGGAAGCTGTACGACACGCCGCCGGACCCCGCGGTGCTCGCGCGCTGGAGCGTGTTCGGCCGCAAGCTGCTGTTCGTGGGTCGGATCTCGCCGAACAAGCGCCACGACGACCTGCTGCGGATGTTCGCGTACTACCGCGCCGTCATCGACCGCGAGGCGCAGCTGCTGCTCGTTGGCTCGTGGACCGATCACAAGGAGTACTACGCGCGGCTGCGCGAGCTCCAGCGAGCGCTCGGCCTCGAGACCGCGGTGACGTTTACCGGGTCCGTGAGCCTCGCAGCCCTGTGCGCCTACTACCGCGAGGCGGACACGTTCGTCTCGCTCTCGGAGCACGAGGGCTTTGGCGTTCCGCTCCTCGAGGCGATGAAGTTCGACCTCCCGGTCGTCGCGTACGACGCGGCTGCGATCGGCGAGACGGTGGGGGACGCCGGCGTGCTGCTCCACGAGCGCGATCTGGCCCAGGCCGCGGAGGCCGCTGCGCTCGTTAGCGAGGACGCCGCGCTCCGCGCCAAGCTCGCCGCGGCGGGACGGCGCCGTGTCGCCGACTTCGACACGGAGAAGATCGCGCAGCAGACGCGCGAAGTGCTCGGCCTGTAATTGGCTAAGTTGGTATACTGGCTTTAGGCTGGTTAACCAGCGACGGAGAACCGCCATGGCTGTTAGCGCCCGAACGAAGAGAAAGACATCACATGAGAGCCCGATCAAGGATCGGGTACCCAGCATTGACGACTTCACGTTCGAGAAGAAGCCGTTGTACTCGCCCGCTGACATCGCGCGCATCCTCGACGTGAGCGACCAGACCGTGCTCGACTGGATCCACAGCGAGCGGTTGTTCGCCGCTCAGATCGGTCCGCGCTTGTTTCGAATCCCCCACGCTTCGTTCATGCAGTTCCTTGGTGTCCCGCCGCAAGTCCGCTGGACGCGTGGCAGCAAAGCTCGGAGGATCGACGATGCCGAGTTCGAACGGGCCGAACCCGGTCGCGCCAAGCCTGACCGCGCCGACCGCTAGCGATGCCATTCCTACGGCCGGCGGCGACATTCGCGCAAGCACTCGACGAGATCGAAAAGCAACTGCGCAAGTACGGCTCAGTCGACGCGAGCGACGACGAAGGCAAGCGAGAGCGCAACGTAGCCTTCACCGTCGATGTACCCGGACATGGGTTGCCGACCGCGGCAACGCTCGAGTACCGGGAGCGCTACAAGCGAAGCGCACAGGGCTGGTTGCGCGATGCGTACGTGTTCGAGTACCGGACCGCGACGCCACGCAGCCGTCGCGCTCACCATCAGCACACCGCTTGGGGGATCCATCAGCACTGCGAGCCACTCAATGTCACCTCTCACGAGCACTACGAGGATGTCGAGCGGCTGCTGTTGCCGACGCACCAAGACTTCGCCGGACTCGTTGATCGGGCGCAACCGGTTCACTGTCTCGGCCTGAAGCGGATGCGATGACCGTGAGCGAGCGTCTGCGGATCGCCGATCAGTTCGTCCCGACGCTCGCGTACGGCGACGCGATCGGCAACGACGCGTTCGAGCTGCAGCGCCTCTTCTGGCAGCGCGGCGTGCAGTCCGACATCTTCGTCGACGAGGCGAAGCCCGAGGTGCTCGCGTTCGCTCGGTCGTGGCGTGACCTGCGTCCGAAGCGTCTCTCAGGAGGCGGTCTGCTCCTGGTGCACGTGTCGATGGG
>JANMSU010000426.1:0-1513 GCA_031389835.1 Chloroflexota bacterium | reverse complement strand
ACGAATCCTCCGCGGGCTCCAGATCCGAGATCGCGATGTCCTCGGGGAGAAGGGCGTTGACCCCTCTCTCCAGCTCCTCTGGTCCCAGTCCGCTCGTGGTCCGAAGGTCCATCACCTGTCCGGTCGCGTGCACTCCCGCGTCAGTCCTACCTGCGCCGGTGATCCGCACCGGCTCCCCGCACAGCACCGCGAGGACGCGCTCGAGCTCTCCCTGCACCGTCGGCGCGTTCGGCTGGATCTGGAACCCCGCGTACGCGGTCCCGTCATACGCCACCCGCGCCTTCCAGTGCCTCTTCTCCGACGCTGGCTAGGCCTCCTTCGCGCCCGCGGTGGTCTTCTTGCGCGCGGGTGCGCGCTTCTTTGCCGGCGCGGGCTCGGTCTTCTCCGCGTTCGCCGTCTCAGCCTTCGGAGTCGCTTTCGGGCGCCGCCCCGGCAGTGCCAGACGGCGGCGCTTCGGCGCGGCCTCCGCCTCGGCTTCGGTCTTCGTCTCCTCGACCGACGGCATGAGTTCGAGCAGCATGAGCGGCGCGGAGTCGCCAACCCGCCGCGCGAGATGCGTTATGCGCACGTACCCGGAGTTGCGGTCGGGGTAACGCTTCGCGAGGTCGTCGAAGACCTTTTCCACGATCACCTGCTCGGGCAACCAGCCCTGCGCCCGTCGACGCGCCTCGAGCGAGCCGTCCTTGCCAAGATTGATCATCTTGTCGACGAAGCGGCGGATCTCCTTGGCCTTCGCCTCGGTCGTCTTCACGCGCTCGTATCGGAGCACGGACAGCGTGAGGTTCTTCAGCATCGTCTTACGCTGCGCCGTCTTTCGTCCGAACTTGCGCTGATGGACCTGATGCGGCAACTAGGACTCCTCCCTCGCTGGAGTCTCGTCGTCGCCATCGTCCAGCGGCGCGCCGTCATCCGACGTGGCGCCGTCGTCCGAAGGAGCACTCTCGTCGATGCTCTCGTCGCGCACCGGTGCCTCGATGAGCCCGCGAGCGGCGAGGCGCTCCTTGATCTCATCCAGCGACTTCTTGCCGAAGTTGCGCATCCGCAGCAGCTCCTCGTCCGGGGTCTGGAGGAGCTGGCCGACCTTGGTGATCCCGTGCCGCTTCAGCGAGTTGAACGCGCGCTGCGGCAGATCGAGGTCCTCGATCGGCATGTCGGAGATGGCCGAAGGCAGGGCGCTGCCATTCGTTCGGTCGGGCGCCTGGATCACCGTCTGAGTTGTCCCGAGCCCGGCGAACATCGTGAACTGCTCCACGAGGATCTTCGAGCCCTGTGCGACCGCCTCGTCCGGTGTGGTGGTGCCGTCAGTCCAGATCTCGAGGATCAGCCGGTCGTAGTTCGTGACCTGGCCGACACGCGTGCTCTCGACCGCGAAGTTCACCTTCTTGACCGGGCTGTAGAGCGCGTCAATCGGAATGACACCGATCGGCAGGCCCTCACGGCGCTCGGCGGAATGGAAGCCGCGGCCAGTGTTGATCGTGAGCTCCATCCAAAGCGACGCCTCGGGCTCGAGTGT
>JANMSU010000415.1:0-4777 GCA_031389835.1 Chloroflexota bacterium | reverse complement strand
TTGTCGGATTCGTCATGAACGTGACGGGCGACCAGATCGTTGGGGTGAACTAATGGCGAGCATGCAGACGGCGCTCGGGAACACCGCGTACGTGCTGGATCACAACAAGAAAAGGCTGCTGATCCTGTTCATCATCCTCGGTGGCGCGATCGGGCACTACGTCATCCGCGGCATCTTCCAGGGGATCCTCGACATGATCGGGCAGGCGCCGCAGCTGCTCGTCCTGCTGCTCTTCTACTCGTTCATGATGATCGTGCAGTTTGGCGCGCTGATGTGGTTCATGTCGCGGCCGCGCACCTACACGGTCACTCCTGACAACCCGCAGATCGGTCTTTCCTTCGAAAACTACCGGGGTCAGCCCGACCTCCTCGACCACGCGAAGAGCCTCGTTCGCATCCTGAAGGGCGTGAAAAGCTTCCAGGACCGCGGTGGCGAGATGCCTGCCGGGATGCTCCTCGCAGGACCGCCCGGCACGGGCAAGACGTTCCTCGCGGGCGTCATGGCCGCCGAGGCGAACCTGCCTTTCATCTACGTGGACGCGTCGAGCCTCTCGAGCATGTGGATGGGCGTCGACGCGCTCATCGTCATCTCGCTCTTCCGCAAAGCGCGCGGCCTCGCTCGGAAGTACGCCACGCCTGGACAGGCTGGGTGCTGCATCCTCTTCCTCGACGAGCTCGACTCCGTCGGCATGTCGCGGGGCGGCACGATGAATGGCCAGCAGCAGGGGATGATGGGCCCGATGGGCATGATGGGCGGTCGCGGCCTGGCCCTAAACACGATGCTCAATCAGATGGACTCGCTCGGAAAGCACGTCGAGGACCGCTTCAAGCACAAGATCGCGCGCTGGCTCGGCCTCATCCGCGGCCCGGTGCCGGCGAAGCCGATCGTGTTCGTCATCGGCGCGACCAACCGGCCCGAGGTGCTGGACGCAGCGCTCGTGCGTGCCGGTCGTCTCGACCGCAAGCTCATGGTGTACGTGCCGGATGGCGACGGACGGAGGGACATTCTCCAGCACTACCTGCGTCTCAAGGCACACGACCCGGAGATCCCCGTCGACCTGATGGTCAGCGACTCGATCGGATGGACTCCGATCGATATCAAAACGATCATCAATGAGGCCCTGATCGTCGCGCACGACGCCGGTCGCGAGTTCCTGACCTACAAGGACTGGCTCCAGGCGCGGGACGCCCGAATGCTTGGTATCAAGCAGCCGATCCTGACAATGTCCGGGGAAGACCGTCGGGCGATCGCCTACCACGAGGCCGGCCATGCGGTCGCTGCGCGTTATCTCCAGCAGGAGAACCGCATCCAAAAAGCATCGATCGTTCGAATGGGTGACGCGCTGGGTGTGGTCCAGCGATCTTCGCGCGAGGAGCGCTACACGCGTCATGCGCGCGAGATCGAGACGGACATCATGGTGTCCCTGGCCTCGCGTGCGGTCGAAGAGGTCTACCTCGACACGAAGATGGCGGGTGCCAGCTCGGACCTCCAGACGGCCACATACCTCGCGGTGACCTACGTCGGACAGCTCGGCATGGGATCCACGCTGCTGGCGATGCCGCCGGCCGCGACCATGGGGCCACCCGGCCCGGTGCTGCGGCTCGCCGACAAGCTCCTCGACGATCTGTTCGAGGAGACGAAACGGCTCGTGCGCGAGAAGGAATACGCCGTGCACGCGATAGCCTCTGCGCTGGCGCAGAAGGGTGAGCTGATCGGCCCGGAGCTCGAAGAGATCTTCGAGACTGCGGACCTCGCGAACCCCGAGATGGCGAAGCCGTTCCAGCGCAAGCCAATGGTGCTCCCGAAGATCGCCGATGACTGGGGCCAGAAGGCCTCGGATTCCGTGGCAGTCGCGGCGGCCGCAGCGGGCGCGGCCGGCACGATGCGTGGGAGCTCCTAGCTAGCGTCCGTACGCCTTCGCGAGCTGGGACAACGTGACGAACCGCATCGGACCTTTGTCGCGGTCCCAGCGGTAGGGTTCGAAAGCTTGGAACAGCTTCTCAATCGCGGCGCGCTCCGTCGCGTCGATGGTCGATGGATGGCTGACCAGCGTCAGTGCCCGTCGCTGCATTGCTGGAGCACCGACGGGTGGAAGCATCGCGAGATCGTCGTTGATGACTCGTTGGATCGTGAACGGCGTGAGGCCGTAGGTGTTGCCGGCGATGTTGGGGACCTCCAGCAGTGGCAGGTCGCCCGCGACGTTCGCGTCGGTGCTTGATGGCCGGTACGGCTGTGCGCCCGGCAGCAGCGTCCACGGGTAGGCCAGCTGACCGAAGTCACCGGATGGCGTCGCGCTGGTGTCGACAGTGAAACCCGCGGCCGCCACGGCGCGAAGGTTCGCGGCATTCGCGAACAGTCCGCCGGCGCGGAATGACGTCGGCTTCGGCATCCCGTTGTCGGCCATCAGCCTCAGGGCGTGGTCGAGGAGCGTCTTCGTCTCAGCCTCGTCGAACGCCGTCAGCGGGACGTCGTACCCGTCGCCGCGGCCGGCCCAACTCGGCGACGTCTTCGGCGTCACCCCCGCCGCCCGCACGAAGTCCGTCCACGCGTGCAGGTGGAGCCCGATCTCGCCGCCGCTGGCGCTCGCGACCGTCATCGTCCACTGGCGCATAGCCTCGGCGCGCGTGCGAGAGACCTGCGTCGTCGTCCAGACGCGCGGATTCCATAGCAGCGTCAGCGGGACGAAGTACGTGCGGTTGATCGCGAACGTGTTGTTGAGTGCCTCGTCGGAGGCGTCGTCGCCTTCGAAGTCGAGTGTCCACACAAGATAGATCGGGGCCGAGAGCATGAAGGTCGTCGTCGCGACGACCGCGTCGGTCCCGTCCCTCATGCGTACAAGGAAGTCGACGGTCTGCTCGCCCGGCGCGACGCCCTCCAGGCCCACCGAGGCGCTCCACTGCTCTCCGACGCGTGGAGCGACGACGAACGCGAGCGGGACGGTCTCCTGAGTTGACCGAAGCCGCGCGCGCGGCTGACCCGGCGCGGCGTCGCCGCTCATCCGGACGAACACCGCTGCCCGTTCCTGTTGGAGCCCATCGGGCACGGTGTACCAGCGGCGACCCTGCATCGCGACCGCGTCGGGCCGACGGTCAAGGCCTGCGGGGCCGGAGGATGCCGTGGAGGTGACGCCGGCGGGCGCCGAGGCGACGGTCGAGGGCGAGGGTGTCGTCGCAGGCGTAGTGCACGAGACGAGGAACGCAGCAAAGACGAGGGCTCTTATGTGGAGGCGGCGCATGTGCTCATCGTATGTAGCGGCGCGCGTCCTCCAGCGGGATCTGCCAGATGACCGACTCCCAGACCGGCTTGAAGCCCATGGCGACGTTGATCGCGAGCATCGCCGCGTTCGTTCCGGCGTTGTCGGTGCGGATGTAGCGCGCCTGCGGCACTTCTTCGAGAACGCGACGCGCCATCTGCGCCTTGACCCATTTCCCGATGCCCCTGCCGCGGTGCTCAGGGATCGTTGCCGTGCCGCCCTGGTGGATGACGCTCGGCACGCGCGGGTCGAAGAAGACATCGGTGAACGCCGCGCTCGCACCGGTCGATTCCTCGATGACTACCGCCATGCGATGCTCCTGCCCGCGCGCGCGGGTCATCCGCTCCCACTCGCGCATCGTTTCGGATGTGATCTTCCAATCTTCCATCTGCAGTTCCTCGCGCGGCATCGTGTTGATCGCCCGGACCGCCGCGACGACGTTGTCCATGAGTCGGTCAGGCGTTTCGTTGCCGATCCACTCGATCCGGTATCCGGCTGGATCGATCGATGCCCAGCCGTCGATGAGCGCGCGGTCGATCGCGCCCAGGTCCAGCTGGCTGTTGCGCATACGCAACCCCGGTTTCGCGCCGATCCGCTCCGCGAAGGCGGCGCCGGCTGGCACGCGACTCATCGTCCAGCCCTCGAGGATCAGACCCTGCCCCTCGCCAGACTCCTCGATGACCCTTGCGAGCAGCTTCTTGCCCAAACCGCGCCGACGGTGCTCCGGATGGACCTCTATGGCGACCTCGCGGATGTTCAGGTTGTCCGTGGTCGAACGGTTCACGGAGAGCGTCGCGGCGAGCTTCATCGGCGCGGACCAGACGGCCCAGCGCTGGCGCACGAACATCGGTGAGGTCATGCGGAACCTCGCCGCCAGCGACTCGAACGGCGGCACCGGGTCCTCGGGGATCTCCTCGCGACTTCGGAGCCAGGCGAAGTCGACGAACGGACGCAGTTCGTCGTCGCTGGCGTGCTCCAGATCGACCTTGTCGATGGAGTACTGGGTCGCCGATGTGACGTTCATTGGGGTGCTAACTGTACCGGCGGAACAGCGTCTGAGAAACTTGTGTCCGTGAGCCTCGCCGCGATGCGCCGCTGGATCCTGCCGAACGCGCGGGATCTGGTCGCCCCCGACGGCATCCCGCCGCTGGTCGCCCGAATCCTCGCGGCTCGCGGCATTCCGGTGGCGGCTATGCCGGATTTCATCGCCGCGAAAGCGATCGAGAACGGGCCGCCGATGCTCGATGTGGACCGCGCGGTCGAGCGTCTCCGTCGTGCGCTCGCGGCTCGCGAGCGCATCGTTGTGTATGGCGACTACGACGTCGACGGCATCGCCGGCTCGGCGATCCTCGTGCGCGCCTTCCGGCCGCTCGGCGTCGCGGTCGCCGCTTACATCCCGAACCGGTACGAGGAGGGCTACGGGCTCAACGAGCAGGCTCTCCGGCAGCTCGCGGCGGACGGCATGCGCGTGATCGTGTCGGTGGACTGCGGCGTCACGGCGGTGCGCGAGGCGGCGGTGGCGCG
>JANMSU010000394.1:0-7231 GCA_031389835.1 Chloroflexota bacterium | reverse complement strand
CCCATCGCGACCACGTGCGAGACGCGCTGGCCGCTCGCGACGAGCTCGCGCTGCCAGTGCCGGACCTGGTCGACGATCTCACCGACGGTCAGATTGCGGATGAGACCCATCTCGCCCGTCGCGCAGAACGCGCAGGCCATCGGGCAGCCTGCCTGCGTCGAGAAGCAGACCGAGTTGCGCGCGCCGTGATGCGGCATCAGCACCGACTCGATGTGATGACCGTCATGCAGTCGCAAGAGCGCCTTCCGCGTCTCGCCGTCGGCGCTCGCGATCTCGGTCTCCGGCTCGACGGCGCTGAACCGGAACGAGCGCGCGAGCAGGTCGCGCAGTGGCTTCGGTAGATCGGTGAGCCCGTCCCAGCTCGCCTCCGTCCCGCGTGCGATGTGCCGCCGGATCTGGTGCGCGCGGTACGCGGGCTCCTGACGGTCGTGCAGCCACCCGACGAGGGTGCGCTCGTCGACGTCACTGATCGCGGGGCGCGTCGCCTTCATGGAACGAGCGTACCGGTCACGACGGGAGCCGCGAGTCCTCCGCGCCGCGAAGCCCGCGGGCCCAGTCCGCACCGGTCATCGTCCGCCTGCCCGCGGGACGCACCAGGTCCAAACGCAACCAGCCCGCGCCGGCGGCGACCTCGGGACGCCCGTCGTGGATCTCGAGCATGCCGTGCTCTCTCGGGGTGCCGCCCACCACCGACGCGCTCGCGACCACGAGACGCGCTCCGCGGAATATCGTCCACGCGCCGGGCTCGGGTGTGAGCGCGCGCACGCGCCGAGCCAGCTCCTCCGCGGGCCGCGCGAAGTCGAGGACGCCGTCGCGTGTCGCGAGCTTTGGGGCGACCGTCGCGCGCGACCCGTCCTGCGGCGTGCCGCGCAGCGCTCCGGCGATGTAGCGCGACAGCTCGCGCTCGAGCAGACCCGCGCCGAGCAATCCGAGCCTTTGCGTCAGCTCGCCCGTCGACTCCGCCTCGCCGATCGCGGTCCGCTCCTGGGCAAGGATCGGACCCTCATCGAGCCCCGCGGTCCCTTCCATGAGCGTGATGCCGGTCTCGCCGTCGCCGGCGAGGATCGCATGCGCGATCGGCGCGGCGCCGCGCCAACGCGGCAGCAGCGAGGCGTGCACGTTGACGGCCCGGCCATTCACCGTCGCGAGCAGCGCGCGCGGGATCCTGTTCCCGTACGCGGCCCAGATCAGCAGCTCTGGCCGAAGCGACGCGATCTCGCGTAGGGCGGCGTCGTCGATGCGCGCCGGCTGCAGCACCGGCAAGCCAAGCCCAAGCGCGCGCGCCTTCACCGCGGGGACCGTGAGCCGCCCGCGGTTCCCGGCGCGGTCGGGCTGCGTCACCACCGCCACGAGGTCGACCACGCCACGGTCGCGCAACCGGTCCACCGCCTCGAGCGACGGCACGGCGAACCCGGGCGTTCCGAGGAAGACGGTGCGCGTCACCGAGCCTCATCCGCGCGCTTCAGGGACGCTGCGGCTCTCCCTCGCCGTCCTCTGCCCCGGCATCGACCTCGACCGGATGCAGGTCGGCACGCGAGCGAAGGCGGTCGACGTAAATGATGCCGTTCAGGTGGTCGGTCTCGTGAAGCATGCATTGCGCGCCGAACTCCTCGCCCTCGACGACGAACTTCTTTCCGGTGATGTCGAGCGCGACGAGGCGCGCCTCGATGGGTCGCTCGAGCATGCCGTACATCCCGCGCACCGACAGGCATCCCTCACTTGTCTCGTCAATGTCGTCGCTCACCCACTCGATCTT
The DNA here is from genome assembly GCA_031389835.1 of Chloroflexota bacterium. Lineage (GTDB taxonomy): Bacteria > Chloroflexota > Limnocylindria > P2-11E > P2-11E > CF-39. The sequence goes on along the minus strand of JANMSU010000394.1, from coordinate 5,475 downwards.
TGGCTCGATCGCGACGATGCCCGCCTGGTCGACGTCCATGATCGCGACGCGCAGCGGCACGCCGATCTGCGGCGCCGCGATGCCGATCCCGCGCGCTGCGATCATCGACGCGAACAGCCGCTGCGCGAGCGCCTCGAGCTCGCCACGATCCATGCGCGGCTTCTTCGCCGGGGCGTGCAACACCGGATCGCCGATCTGCCGCACCTCCACCGCGTTCGCGGAGACGAACGCGGGCGCGGACCACTTGGCGCGACGACCCGGGTCGATGCGCCACGGCGATCCTTTCGCGATGCGCAGGCGCGGCGGCTGCGGCTCTTCTCGCTCCTCCTCGGCAAGGCTTTCGCTCATCCGAGCAGTGTCACCGGGTCAACGTCGACCGTCCACTCCGCCGACGGCGGAACGCGGTCGAGCAGCGACTGCGGTCGCGCGCCGCGAAGGACGACCTGCATACGGAACGAGCCCGCGCGTTTCGCGGCGAACGCGGGTGCGGGCCCGAGGACCTCCGCATCACCGCCCGCATCCGCGCGGAGCGCCTTCGCATAGGTGTCCGCGCGCCGCTCGACGGTCTCCGCTTTCTTCGCCTGTGTCTGAAGCAGCACCAGCCTCGCGAACGGCGGATAGCCGAAACGTCGGCGCCCGTCGAGCTCCGCGACTGCGAACGTCGCGTAGTCGTGCGCTGCGGCGGCGCGGATCGCGTAGTGGTCGGGCAGATAGGTCTGCACGATCCCTCGTCCACCCGCAGGTCCGCGGCCCGAACGACCGAGGACCTGGGTCAGCAGCTGGAACGTCCGCTCCGAGGAGGAGAAGTCCGGAAGGCTGAGCATGGTGTCCGCATTCACGACGCCGACGAGCGACACGCCTGGCAGGTCGAATCCCTTCGCGACCATCTGCGTCCCGACGATCACCTGCGCCCGACGCGAGCGCATTCGCTCGAAGAGAGCGGCGTGCGAGCCCTTCGCGCGCACGGCATCGCGGTCCAGCCGAAGCAGCGGCGCCTTCGGCACGACCGATCGCACCTCCTCCTCGACGCGCTGCGTCCCGACACCGAGATGGCGGATGCGCGGACTTCCGCACTTCGGGCAGCGCTCGGGCGGCGAAGCGCGCCGACCGCAGCGGTGGCACACGAGCGTCCCGTCCGAGTGATATGCGAACGGGATGTCACAAGCGGGACAGTTCACGACGTACCCGCAGTCGCGGCAGAGCACGACCGTGGCGAACCCGCGGCGGTTGAGATAAAGGATGGCCTGTTCGCCCTTTGCAACCGTACGCTCCAAGGCGAGGCGCAGGGCGCGCGAGAGCGTTCCGCGGTTGCCGGCTTTCAGCTCGAGACGCAGGTCGACGATCGTCGTTGGCGGCATCGCAAGATCGCTCACCCGCTCCGGGAGTGGAAGAAGACGCATGGCGCCGCTCGTCGCCGCGTGGTACGTCGTCACTCGCGGCGTGGCGCTGCCCAGGATCACGACCGCTCCGGCGATCCGCCCCAGGGCCAGAGCAGCGTCGACGGCGTGGTAGCGGGGGGCGCTCTCCTGTTTATAGGAGGGCTCCTGCTCCTCGTCGACGATCACCAGGCCCGGCCGCTGGAGGGGGGCGAAGAGCGCGGAGCGCGAACCAACGACGACGTCGGCGGTGCCGTCGAGGATGCGGCGCCACTCGTCGTAGCGCTCGCCCGCCGAGAGCGCCGAGTGCAGGAGAGCGACGCGCTCGCCAAAGCGCGCGACGAAGCGGGCGACGACCTGCGCCGTGAGCGCGATCTCGGGCACCAGGACGATGACGCCGTGCCCGAGCGCGAGCGCCCGCGCGGCGGCGCGCAGGTAGACCTCGGTCTTGCCGCTCGCGGTCACGCCGTGCAGCAGGAACGGCGCGTTCGTCCCGAGGCTCGCGAGGATCGTCTCGAGCGCATCGGCTTGGCCGGCGGTGGCGGTCGCGTCGCGCACCGCGTCGTCCTCGCCGAGGGCGAACTCATGCGGGATGCGGCGGACGCTTCGTGCGCCCTCAAGCACGAGACCGCGTTTCGCGAGCGCGCGCTGCGGTGGCCGCGCCGCCGGCCTCCGCGACCTCCGCGGAGCTCACCGCGCCCGCAGCGAGAGCGCGCAGCGTCGCGAGCTGTCGCGCGCCGAGGCGCACCGAGCCGGTTAATGCCTCTCGACCCGCTGGGGTCAGCGCGAACACCGGCTCGCGCCGGTCACCGCGCGCCGTTGGAAGACCCGCGCGAGCGCGGCCGGCGAGCGCGGGCGGCAGCATCGCGCGCACCGCGTCCGCGATGCCCGATCGGTACTCGACGGCGATCCACGCTGCGAGCGCGAGCTGATGCGCGCGGAGCAACGGCAGCGGATGGACGAGCGCGTCGATCGCGCGCAGCGTTCCTTGGTACGGCGCGTCGAGCCGGATGACCACGCCCGCGACCGAACGTGGGCCGAAGCCAACACGCACGAGATGCCCCGGCTCGAGCGCCAGACCCTCAGGGACGGAATACGTGAAAGTGCGCGCCGGTCCGCGTGCGCCGGCGAACACCGCGACCTCCGCGGTGCGCGCGGTCACAGGTCGTAGTGTCGCGGGCGTTTCGCCTCTTTCTTGATGATCGCGGCGATCTGGTCGGCGGTCTCGTCGATCTTGCCGTCCTCGTTGACCACGACGTAGTCGTATTCGGGGGTGGCCGCCATCTCGATCTCGGCGTTCCGCAGACGCACCGCCCGCTGCTCCGGCGTCTCCGTGCCGCGATGCTCGAGACGACGCTGCAGCGCTTCGATCGACGGCGGCATGATGAATATGGTCAGCGCCTCCGGCAGCTGGGATTTGATCTTCCGCATACCTTGCGGATCGGGCTTGACGATCACGATCTTGTGGCTGCGCAGCGTGTCGCCCAGGATGTCGCGCCGCACTCCCTTGAACTCGCCGTGCACCATCGACCACTCGAAGAAGTTGCCCTCCTCGATCTCCTGGCGGAACTTCTCAGGCGTATAGAAGTAGTACCGCACGCCATCGACCTCACCGGGCCGCGGCTTGCGGCTCGTCGCGGTGACGTACACGACGGCATCGTCCAGCTTCCGCATCTGCACGAGCCGGTCGATGACGGTGTCCTTCCCCGCCCCGGACGGAGCCGAGATGATCACCAGCAGACCCTTTCCATCAACACTCATGTGACCTCCGCGAACAGCGGCGTGCTGGAGGCAGGCGTGCCCAGCGTCTGGAGGTGCGCCACGAGATCGTCTGCGAGCGGGGCGGTGAAGGTGCGCTCCCCCGCATGCGGAAGACGCACCGTGAGCCGCCACGCGTGGAGGAACTGCCGCGCGAGTCCGCTCGTGTCGCCGCGCCGTCCGTACACCGGGTCGCCAACGATAGGCAAATGCGCGTACACGAGGTGGACGCGGATCTGGTGCGTCCGGCCGGTCACCGGCTGGACGTGCAGTAACGACGTGCGGTCGTTCCCACCGCCCCACGCGGCTATGCGCGCGAAACGCGTGACCGCGTCGCGTCCGCCGGCGCGGACCACCATGCGCCGCCGGTCCTCTGGATCGCGCAGGAGCGGTGCCTCGACCACCGTCGAGGTGTCGCCGGGGTCGCCCCACACCAGCGCGAGGTACTCCTTCTCGAAACGCTTCGCCTGGAGCTGCCGCCCGAGCGCGAGCTGCGCGACGTCGGTCTTCGCGACCACGATCACGCCGCTGGTGTCCTTGTCGAGGCGATGGACGATCCCCGGCCGGCCGCTCTCGCGTCCGGTGGTCGACTCGATGCGACCGAGCATCGCGTTCACCAGCGTGCCCGTCTTGTGCCCGTGCGCCGGATGCACGACGAGGCCGGCGGGCTTGTTCACGACCACCACGTCCTCGTCTTCGTAGAGAACGTCGATCGCGATGTCCTCGGCCCGCAGCAGCACGTCGGGCTCCGCCTCCGGGACGTCGACGACGAGCTCTTGCCCGGCGCGCACCTTATACGCGGGCTCGACCGCCGCGCCGTCGACGCGAACGTGCCCGTCGCGCGCGAGCCGCTGGATCGCGCTTCGTGAGAGGAGGCTGTGCTCCGCCAGGAACTTGTCAACACGCTGTCCGCCGGCATCGACACGTAGCGTGATCGTGTCGGTCATGCCGCCCGCGCGGGTCGCTTCCGCTCCTCCTGCCAGAGCAGCAGGGTGACGAAGAGGATGCCGAGCACGATCGACGAGTCTGCAACGTTGAACGCCCAGAAGCGGACGCCGTTCGGGACGCCGACGTCGACGAAGTCCACGACGTAGCCCTTCGTCACGCGGTCGAGAAGGTTCCCGAACGCTCCGCCGAGCTGCATGCCGAGCGTCGCCGTGACCAACGGAGATGAGTTGGCGAACTGCCGGTAGTAGTAGACGATCGCGAGGACGGCGAGGACCGACAGGACCGAGAGGAGCGTCGTGCGCTCGGGCAGGAGGCCGAACGCCGCCCCCGTGTTCTGCGTGTGTACGATGCGGACGTACTCGCCGACAACCTCGCGCCCCGAGTGCAGCGGGATGTTCTGCTCGACCCACATCTTGGTGATGCGGTCGAAAACGAAGACGAAGATGGCGACACCCGCGACCAGCGCGAGTCGTGAAGGGGACATGGCGAAATCCTAGGCGGGAAGGGCGGCGCCGTCGCGTTTAGGTGACCATCCCGCCGTCGACGACGAGGACCTGCCCGGTGATGTAGGCGGCCTCGTCCGAGACAAGGAAGGCGATGGCTCCAGCGATGTCCTCGACGGTCCCGAATCGTCCGAGCGGGATCTGCTTCAGGATCGTCTCTTCCATCTGCTTGAGCAGGGCGTTCGTGAGGTCCGTCGGCACGAAGCCGGGGGCGACGGCGTTGCAGGTGATGTTGCGCGTCGCCATCTCTCGCGCCACCGTCTTCGTGAACCCGATGAGGCCCGCCTTCGCCGACGCGTAGTTCGCCTGACCCGCGTTCCCCGCGATGCCGGCGACAGACGAGACGTTCACGATGCGCCCGCCGCGCTGTTTCATCATCGGACGCATCGCGGCTTTGGTCACGAGGAACGCGCCGCGGAGGTTCAGGTCGAGAACCTCGTCCCACTCCTGGGCGCTCATCCGGATCAACAGGTTGTCCCGCGTGATGCCGGCGTTGTTCACGAGGATGTCGAGCTTGCCCTCGCCGAACGCGAGGGCCTCCTTCACCACGCGCTCCGCGTCCGCATCGACCGACACGTCACCCTGAATCAGCGTCGCCGAAGACCCCGCCTCTTCAACGAGGCGCTTCGCCTCAGCGGCGGCCTCGGCATTGCCTTTGTAATTGATCGCGATCTTCGCGCCGTCCTTCGCAAGTCGCACGGCCGTCGCACGCCCGATGCCGCGGGCACCACCGGTTATCAGCGCAATCCTTCCAGCAAGCGAGCTCACGAAGGCGATGATGCCTCGCCGCAGGAAATCCGGCGGCGCGGCAAACCGAGGGCCCCCGCGCGCGAGGGGACCCCGTCCCGAAGGGACGGGGTTTTGCGCGAACAGAGGGTTTCGGTTTGCCG
>JANMSU010000382.1:0-2845 GCA_031389835.1 Chloroflexota bacterium | reverse complement strand
CGTCGAACTGGATACCGTCCGCCCCGTTTAGCGCGCCGGTCGTACCGTTCGCCGCGTTCAGGGCCGCGCCGTCCGCGAAGATCGAGACCGCGCCGGCGCTGCCGTCCTTGTTCACGGCGATGCGCAGGATGCGGTCGTCGGCCGTATTCGCGACGTACAGGTAGCCCTGCGTGCGGTCGAAGGCGACACCGTTCGCGCCAAAGGGCGGAAACCCGTGTGGCAGAAGCAGCGGATCAGCCTTCCAGAGCCTCTTCCCACCGCCGTTTGGATCGACGGTGTAGATCGCGCCGGCGAAGGAATCCGAGACGTAAAGAAGGCCGCGATGATCCTGGGCGATCGCGTTGGGGGCGGAGAAGCCTGTCGCAAGGACCGTGACCGCCCCGCTGCGCGGGTCGACCCGCAGGAGACGGCCGTTGCCGCCGAAGTTGCCGCCATCGGCGACGTACAGGCCCTGCCCGGCGACGAAGAGGTCTCCGAGTAGCGCGTTGCCGGGCGCGACGGGAATGACCCGCGTCACACGGCCGTCGAGCGTAACGACGCAGACGTTGCCCGTGAGACCTGAGGTGTAGAGGAGCCCATTCGGCGAGGCCGCGATCCCTTCAGGATTGCTGCACGGTCCTCCCGAGAGGTCCACCAGCGTTCGGACGACGCCCTGTTCGGGCTGCGCTCCGAGCGCCGGATGGACGCCGAGCAGCGCGAGCGTGGCGACGAGCGTGATCACCGAACGACGCATGACGACCTCCCCGACGCGTGTGTCGCCCGGATGCTAACCCGAATCTCGGATCGCAGGTTACGCATCGCGAGTTTTGACGCGCCATAGCGTTAGGAGCGCGAAGAGCGCGGCCAACCCCGTGAAGATCGCTGCCTCGATCGCCTGGAATGTCCAGAAGCGGTCCGCCGGCTGATACGCGAGTCGTCGGATCACGCCGTGTTCGCGCAGATAGGTGGTGTCGTTGCTTGTTGGTGTTGAGACCCCGCCGTACGTGCGGAAGTACTCCTGCAAGAGGGAGTTCATTCGCTCCGGCGGCACCGGACGCCCTTCGAGGTCGACGGCCATGACTCCGAGCACCCAGGCGTCGGGCGGGAGACCGGTTGATTGCTCGAAGGGGAACGATTGGTACCCCGGGAACGGCACGGTGACGGGTTCCTGATACATCGGCCGCAGATTGTGAACGCCGACGCGCACGGCACCGAAGATCAGCAAGCCAACGAACATGCCCGTGATGATCCGCCGGGACCATGCCCCAACGAACGCACCGGCGGTAAGCCCGAAGACGAAATACGAAACGAGCGCCAGGCCCTCGATCTCGAACGTTTCGAATGGTCTCGTCGAGCTCTGACCGAGGAACACTCGTTGCAGTCCGCCGAATGGGGCGACGATGATCGCGGCCGCGAGCGCGACCAGCAGCACCACGCCAAGCTTGACGGCGGCCCAGCGCACGCGACCGACACCTTGCGTCCACGCCAGCCGGTGCGTGCCCCGCTCGAACTCGATAGCGAAGAGCGGACCACCGACGTAGGAGGCCACCAGGCCGGGCAACACGTAGAGCGCGTAGAAGAGGTAGTTCAACGATCCGACCTGTCGCCGCCAATCGTTATCCAGCTGCGCGCAGTTCGCATTGGTGTTCGGCAGCGGGACGCACGTATCGACGCCGAGCTCGACACGGAGACGAGCCGCGTAGTCGGCGGCGAACGTTATGCCGATGGCCAAGAGGACCGCGATCACTAGCAGCCCAACGATCTGCACGCGGTGTTGACGAAGCGTTAACCACGTCATGCCGCCACCTCCATCGCCGGGCGCATGTAGCCGAGGACGATCTCCTCGAGCGTCGCGGGACGGACGATCGTTCCGTCGTCGACGCGCGACGGGCCGGGCCCGCGCAGGAGACGGATCGTCTGTCGCTCGGCGTGGCGTGCCTCGATGAGCTCGCCATCCGGCGATGAATCGTCTGTGGTGCGCGGCCCGATCGCGACGACGTGAGATTCGATGAGCACATCGGTGTCGCCCGCAAGACGCGGACGTCCATCGACGAGGACCACGATGTGCTCGCAGACGCGCTCGACATCCGCGAGGGCGTTCGCTGAGAACACGACCGTCAGGCCATCCTCGGCAACGACGCTCATCAGCTCCTCCAGCAGCGCGAGCCGCGCGACGGGATCCAGATTGGCGACAGGCTCGTCCAGAAGCAGCAGATCGGGACGCTTGCCGAGCGCCAAGCTCGTCGCGACATGCGCGCGTTGGCCGGTGGACAGGGAGCCGATCTTGCGCGACAGAGGGAGTCCGAACCGCTGCACGCGCGCGAGCGCATACGCCGCGTCCCACCGTTCGTTCAGCCGCCGACCGAGCTCGAGCGAGTCGGCCACCGTTAGGTCCTTGTAGAGCGGGCGGTCCTGCGCGACAAAGCCGACGCGCGGAAGGATCTTGAGGGTCTCGCGCGTGGAGTCGAGCCCGAAGACCGCGATGGAGCCAGCGGTCGGCCGGAGCAAGCCCACGGCCAGATGGATCAATGTCGTCTTCCCCGCTCCGTTCGCGCCGACGAGGCCGGTGACCTTTCCACGCGGCAGCGCGACATCACAGTTGTCCAGCGCTTTGAGCGATCCATAGCGCTTGGTGAGCCCGATCGTCTCAACGACGGCGTCCATGTGTGCTCTCCTCTCGCGAGAACGCGTCCTGAAATGCGACGGTGAACAGCGCCGCCACGCTGTCGCGATCGAGTCCCGCATCGCGTGCGCCCTCGAGCCAGCGGTCCAGCGCACGCCGAAGCGGTGCCTGCACCGCGCGCTCTAGAGGCTCCGGCGCATCCGCGGCGACGAAGGTCCCGGCCCCCGGCCGGCCGTGGACGAA
>JANMSU010000348.1:0-2319 GCA_031389835.1 Chloroflexota bacterium | reverse complement strand
GTGGCATCGCCGCTGAAGTTGTCGGCGACGGCGAGCTGCAGATCCGCACCTATCCCGACGGCCTTCGTTTTCAGAACTCCGGCGGGTGGGAGGTCCTGGCGAAGTGGGACCTCGTCGGGAACGCGCCGCGCGTCGCCGACGAGGCGCTTGCGCTCCTCAAAGCGAAGCAGTGCCCTCAGGACATCCGCACCAACGTGATCCTCGCGGGCAATCAGCTTTCGCTGCAGTGCCACGAAAGCTGCGGTCATCCCATCGAGCTCGACCGCGCGCTCGGTAGCGAAGCTGCTTTCGCGGGCACCTCATTCCTCACGACCGACAAGCTCGGTTCGTTCCGCTACGGCTCGGACCAGGTGAGCATCCGCATCGACTCCACCTCCCCTGGCGGCCTCGGCACATTCGGCTTCGACGACGAAGGCGTGCCGGCGTCGGAGGGTTGGGCTGTGGAGGACGGCATCTTCGTCGGGTATCTCATGAGCCGCGAGACTGCCGCCGCGCTCGGCCTGCGCTCGAACGGCACCATGCGGGCCGACGGCTGGGCGCGCGTGCCGATCATCCGCATGACCAACGTGTCGGTGATGCCGGGGAGTGCGGGCACGCTCGACGACCTGATCGCGGACACTGACGACGGGATCCTCATGGACACGAACCGCTCGTGGTCGATTGACGACAAGCGCTTCAACTTCCAGTTCGGCACCGAGATCGGGTGGGAGATCAAGAAGGGCAAGCGCAGCGACATGGTCCGCAACCCGACGTACACCGGCATCACGCCGGAGTTCTGGGGAAGCTGTGACGCGGTGTGCTCCGAGAGCGAGTGGGTGATGTGGGGCACGCCGAACTGCGGCAAGGGCCAGCCCGGGCAGGGTGCTCATACCGGTCACGGCGCGGCCCCCGCGCGCTTCCGCGACGTGAAGGTCGGGGTGATGAAGTGAGCGGGACGCTCTTTGGCGAGCGGGAGCTGCGCGGCGTGGCGCAGCGTGCGCTCAAGGCGGCGCGCGGCGATGAGGCGGAGGCCCTGGTCATTGCGCGCACCACCTCGCTCACGCGCTACGCGAACGCGGCGATCCACCAGAACGTGACCTCGCGCGAGGCGGACGTGACGATCCGCGTCGTTATCGGTAACCGGCGGGCGACTGCGACGACGAATCGTCTCGACGAGGATGGGCTGCGTAAAGCTGCCGAGACCGCGAGCGAGCTCGCGAAGCGAGCTCCGGAGGATCCGACATACGGAGGACTGCCGGCACCGCGACCGATTCCAAACGCGCCATCCGCGTACATCGAGCGCACCGCTGAGGCGACGCCGCTAGATCGGGCAAAGGCGGCGAAGATCCTGTGCGACGCCGCGCGCGCCGCCAAGCTGGTGTGCGCCGGCTTCGTCTCCACGAACGTCCAGGAGATTGCCGTCGCGAGCACCACCGGAACGTGGGTGTACGGACCGCAGACGCACGGCGAGGTGCAGATCGGCGCGATCGGCGACGACGGGTCTGCCTTTGCGCAGCGCGTGGCGACCGATTTCGGGACGCTGGACGTGAACGGCGCAGCGCGCGAAGCCGTCGAGAAGGCGGTCCGCGCGCAGCGTCCGCGGGAAATGGATCCCGGCACGTACGAAGTCGTGCTCGAGCCGTACTGCGTCCGCGACATGGTCGGCTTCCTCAGCTCGCACTTCACGGGCCTCGCGGTCGAGGAGGGGCGGTCGTTCGTCGGTGGAAAGATCGGGCAGCAGGTCACCGGACCGATCACCCTTTCGGACGACCCGTTCGATCCCGCCGGCATGCCGCGCGCGTTCGACTTCGAAGGACAGCCGAGCGAGCGCATCACGCTGCTCGAAGGTGGTGTCGCGCGCGGGATCGTGTACGACTCGCAGACCGCACATCGTGCCGGCACGAAGAGCACCGGTCATGCATTGCCGCCGAACGCGTTCGCGCCCTCCGCGCCGATGCACGTGCGGTTCGAGCCGGGCGACGCGACGCCCGAGCAGCTCATCGCCGGCGTGAAGAAGGGCCTGCTCGTCACGCGCTTCCATTACACGCGATGGGTGCACCAGCTGCGGACCATCGTCACCGGCATGACGCGCGACGGGCTCTTCGCGATCGAGAACGGCGAGATCACCCACCCCGTGAAGAACCTGCGCTTCACGCAGTCGTACCACGAGGCGTGGAGCGGTGTTCGTGCGATCGGGAAGGACCTGCGTCTGCTGGTGCCCGCGGAGCAGTTCGGCCTCACGGCCTCGTGCCAGCGCGTCCCAGCGCTGCGGCTGGCGGCGTTCACGTTCACGGGGGCGACGCGCTACTAGGACCCACAAAGAGCCGAAGGGCCCTGGAG
>JANMSU010000337.1:0-3156 GCA_031389835.1 Chloroflexota bacterium | reverse complement strand
CTCGGCGTCGCCGCCACGGATCCGCACCGGCGCGCGCAGCATCTGATCGATCCCGACCGCGGCGCGCACGGCAAAGCTGCCGGCGGGCTGACCCGGCACGAGCACCAGCGCCGCGTGCGCGTCGAAGACCGGCATGATCCGCCGCAGCATCTCGGACAGCTGGTCGTCGAGCCCGCTGCGCGCCAGAGCGGCGTCGGTGATGCGCTGCAGCGCCTCGAGCCGTGCCGTTGCGACCTCGGCCTCCGTGCGCGCAGCGCGCTCGCGGTCGAGCAGCTCGCGTCGCTCGCTGTCGGCACGCCGCAGGTTCCCCACGTCGCTCGCGTCGCGGATCAGGGCCGTGCGCTCGCGGCGCATGACGCCGACCTCACGGATCATCGCGGAGAGGATCAACGCGGTCAGGCCATAAAAGACGAGGATGAACGCGAGGTAGGGGAGCTGGACCGGCAGGCCGAGCGCGCTGTCGCGCCAGATCGCGATCCCAACGAACTCGAGCGACACGATCAGTGTCGCTGCGCCCGCGCCAAAGTCGCCGAGCCGGAACGCCGCGGTGATGATGAAGAGGACGGCGAAGAGCGGGAACACGATCCAGTTCGGCTCGGGCGTGATTACGAGCATCCCGAGGAAGATGACGATGCAGTCCCCGACGAACGCGACCCTGGTGATGGTCGCCTGGTCCCTCTCGGTCGTGGCGCTGCCGGACAGCACGTGGAGCACGACTGCCCACGCGACGAGGAATCCCGAGAGCGCGAGCACGTAGGGGAGGCCGAGATTCGGGAAGAGCGGCGTGATGAGCAGCGCGGCGACCGCGCCTGCGACACGCGTCCAGGTGATCGCTCGTTCGAACCGGCGCGGCGCCTCGCCGATCTCCCCGGCGTCGGCACCGCCGGCGTCAGCGCTCGATGAGGAAGACCCGTGCGGGAGCACCATCACCGCCTTCGAACTTGATCGCGCCGCACGCGAGGTCGTATTCGCCGGGCGGCACGTCTTTCAGGTCGAGGCCCTCGATGATCACGATCTTCGCGCCGAGAAGCGTCTTGTGGGTCGGGTAACCAGCCTTCTCGGGTCCTTGCGGCTCGATCGAGAGGTAGTCGATACCTACGAGCAGCATCCCGCGATCGACGCACCAGCGTGCGGCGGTGCGATCGAGTGCCACGAAGTCACGGTCGAAGGGTTTGACCGGCTCGCGCCAACGCTCGCTGTTGCGCGTCTTGAAGAGGATCCGCTGCGTACTCGCCGGCACGCCGATGCGTTCGAGCCAGGCCGCGCCGATGTGGCCAGCGCCATCGAACTCGACGACGCGACAGGCTCCGACGAGTGCGTCGATCGGGAGCTGGTCGACGGTGCCCGCTCCCTCGATGAAGTGGATCGGCGGATCCACGTGCGTCCCGGTGTGGTTTCCGAAGGTGACGACCGACACATTGGCCGTGTCGCCGTTCGCGATGCGCCGGAGCGGCGTCATCTTCGGACCTTCTTCGCCCGGCCACGTGGGCATACTCGCCCGCAACACCAGCGAGACGTCGTGCACCTTCATCCATGGACCTCCACCACTGTCTTTATCTGGGCCGGATCGTGCGGCAGCGCCCGCGCCGCGTCCGCGAGCGGAACGCGCCGCGTGATGAGTCGACCGAGGAAACCCGGCCAGCGCTGCTCCGCCTGCGCGAGGCTGACGATCCCGGTGCGGAAGTCGTCGGACTTCGCGTTCACGGTGCCCAGCACGATCACGTTGTCGAGCACGAGCTTCTTGTTGATGACGTCAGCTGGGACCTCGATCGAGCGCATCGCCCCGGTGACGCTGGTGAGCAGCACCGCACCGTTCGGACCCACCAGCTGCAGGCACTCGAACGCCACAGCGGCGTTGCCGGTCGCCTCGATCACGACGTCGATCCGCTTCGAGCGCGCGGCAAGCGTCGCGAGCGACGTGACGCTCGTCGCGGCGTAGCCGGCGCCGATACGTGCCAGCAGCGCCTCCTTCTCCGGCTTGTGGTTGCGCTCGACGACGATGACATCGAGCCCCAGGAGCCGAAGCTTGACCGCTGCGAGTATTCCGACCGGTCCGCCGCCCGCGACGATCGCGGTGCGCGGCTCCCAGACGGTCATGCGGCGCTGCGCCGTCGCGAGGTGGCGCCAACCCTTTTCGGTGATGGTCAGCGGCTCGAGCAGCACCGCGATGTCGGCAACCGCCTCGGGCACGACGAATAGGTATTCAGGCCGTTCCACAAAACGCTCAGAGCAGAACCCGTGGATGCCGGCGATGCCGCGCTCCTGGAAGCCACCCCAAAGACACATGTCCTGTTCCCCACTGCGACAGTTCGGACAGCCGTCGGGGCGGCGAACGCTCGCGACCACCGGCGTGCCGGCTTTCAAGGACCCCGCGTCGCGCGCGACCCGCCCGAAGCTCTCATGACCAAGAACGAGCATGTCGGCGCCGTCCGGGACACGGCCGTAGTCCCCGCGCTCTATCTCGGCGTCCGTGCCGCACAGTCCGACGCGCTCGACGTCCACCAGTACGTCGCCGTCGTCGACGCTCGGCTCGGGTACGTCGCGCACCGCGCCGGAGCCCGGGCGTCCCGGCACGACCGTGAGTGCTCGCACGCGCGGAGCATATGGGCACTCCGACGGCGATACTGACGCGCGATGGTCACGCCGCGAGAGGTCGAGCGCGTCTTCAGCGAGGCCGGTGCGTTCCGCGAAGGACACTTCGTCCTGGCGTCGGGAAAACACTCGCCGCGCTATCTCGAAAAGTTCCAGGTGCTTCAATGGCCGGCGCGGACCGCTGCTCTCTGCGCCGACATCGCGGACTGGGCCCGGTCCCTCGCGCCGCGCACAGTGGCTGGACCGACGACGGGGGGCATCATCCTCGCGCATGAGGTCGCCCGACAGATGGACCTGCGGGCGGTCTACGCCGAGCGGGCCGAGAGCGGTCCCGGCCGAGAGTTCCGTCGCGGGTTCGACCTTGGCTCGGGCGAGCGTGTGCTCGTCGTCGACGACATCATGACGACGGGCGGATCCGTCCAGGAGACGATCGACGCGGTGCGCCGCGCAGGCGCAAAGGTCGTGGGCGCGGCCGTCCTCGTCGACCGGTCGGGCGGCACTGCGAGTCTCGATGTCCCACTGCACGCGCTGTGGGCGGTCGATATCCCGAGCTATGCCCCGTTC
>JANMSU010000301.1:0-3030 GCA_031389835.1 Chloroflexota bacterium | reverse complement strand
GGCGTGATCGGCGAACACGCGCTGCATCGCGAGCGCGGTCCGGAGGGCGCGCTGCGGGTCGTCCTCGTGCGCGACGGGCGCGCCGAACACGACGAAGATCGCGTCGCCGATGAACTTCTCGATCGTGCCGTCGTGGCGGATCGCCTCCTCGGCGAGGTCCTCGAAGATGCCCGAGACGAGGACCTGGAGCTCCTCCGGGTCCATCTGATCGGCGAGCTCCATGAATCCGGCGAAGTCGGCGAACAGCACCGTCACGAGGCGGCGCTCCTGGTTCTGCTGCTCTAGCACTGCTGCGAGTGGAGCCTGTTCTCGGAGATCAGCGGTGGTCCTTCCCCCGGAGCTCGGATCGTCCGCTCGACGTAGAGCAGTTCGAAGCTTGCGAGCGGCGACTGGCCAGGCCCCAGACGCGAGTTACGCGTGCGGCAGAAGTGGCGCGCGTACTCCGAACGATAGCCCGCGTAGAAGCCGCTGGCGATGCGCTCGTGCACTTTGCTCCAGCGCGTGTAGAGGGGGTCGCTGTACCGCCCGCTACGGTCGTCCGCGCCGCGCTGACTGAAGAGGTCGAGCCGTGTCCCGTCGGCCAACGTCGCGGGCGCGATCATCCAACCATCGGACCGTGCTGAGTTCGGCGAGAACATGTCCCAGCGCTGGTCGAGCGACATCGACCGCAGCGTCCGTCCGACGTCGCCGCGTGGCCGGATCGCGTCCAGCTGTGACGGCACGGCCGTAACGAACACTGTGGCCGCGAGAAGTGGCAACAGCACGACCACCGCCCGTGACCCGGCACGCGGCGCGGCCGGTACGTTAGAGACGTCGTTGCGCCGGAGGCGATGGATCCATTCGGCTGGGACGAACAGCACGCAGGTCGCGATCATCACGAGCGGAAAGTTCCCGACGTTCATGAGCACGAGGATCCCAAAGTGCATCGCGGCGGCAGCGACCGCGGCGACGAGCCGCGTCATGCGAGAAGGGATCATCGCGAGCGGAAGGAATGCGAGCTCGACCGCGAGCGTGTACCAGCTGATGAGACGCGAGAGCGTCGGATCCACCGCGACCGCGTGTGCCCATGGCCGCGCGAAGGTGTGCTCGAGCTGCAGGGCGTAGTACGCCGCGGTGCCAACGATCCAGTCGATCCCACCAAGCTTCTCCAGGCCCGTCGCGAGATAGATCCACGCGATCTGGAGCTCGAGGACCCGGATCGGTAAAGCCCAGGCGCGCACCGCGGGGCCATCCCTCCTCTGGCGGGCGTCCAGTGACCAGAGCTGACCCGCGGGCGTGAACGCTAGCCAGAGTGGGACGAAGCGGAAGACGAGATCGCTGCCATCCAGGATGAGTGGATCGCGCCACGAGAAGGTAGACACGAGCGCGAACGACAGCACACACATCACGCGCGTGTGCCAGCCCAGCGTCAGCGCGAGCGCGACGACGCACGACACCACCCAGACGATCGCCACCGGCCACCAGTCGCCGGACAGGTTGAGCAGTGAAAGGCGATCGGGTTCCAAGAGCGCGAGCTCGCGTCGAGGAAGGATGCCTTCGTCGGTGAAGAACGCCGTGAGATTCGGAAAGAGCTGCCAGAACCAGTTGAAGAGCAGGACGCCGAACAAGATGCGGAACAACGCCACTGGCGCCACATCGGCCTCGCCCAACCAGAAACGACGGAGAGCATCCACGTGAACAGTGTGAGAAGAAAGGGAGGGGGCCGGAAGCGGGCGACCGGGCTGCGCTATGGCCGGACGCGCACACCCTTTGGCCAGGCGAGGAGCTCGCGCAGGCCAAGGCCTTCAAGGACTCGCTCGAGGATAACCGCGACATCGATCGCGGACCCCGGACGGTCGGCCGGGTCTCTCGCGAGACACGCCATGACCACATCCTCGAACTCTTTTGGCACGGCTGTCACTTCGGAGAGCGGCAGCGGGTCGCAATCGATCTGCGGATACTGGTCGGATCGAACGTCCGACTCGTCGTCGCCTTCGGGGAACGGACGCATCCTCGAAACGCTTTCGTACAACGTCACACCGAGAGAGAAGAGATCGCTCTGAGGGGTCACCTCTCCGTACTCGCACTGCTCCGGCGGCATGTACTCCTTCGTTCCGACCGTATGCCGCATCTTGAGCGGGCCGGCGAACGTGCGCGCGAGGCTCAGGTCCAACAGCCTCGGTGGATCGCCCATCGTGACGTTGTATGGCTTCACGTCGAGGTGGAGGATCGAATTGTTGTGCATGTGCTGGAGCGCCCCGGCCATCCGTATGCCCAGCAGGCACGTCTCCGGGATGCTCACCGGCCCGACGTCCTGAAGGTGCGCGCCCAGTGTCTGCGCGTTCACGAACTCCATCACGAGGTATGGGCGCGGTGGCTTCGCGCTCCACCGTAGGAATCGCACGAGGTATGGATGTGTCAGCCGCATTCCGATCGCGACTTCGCGTTCGAAACCTTCCAAGGCCCGGTCGTCTCCGACGCGGTGTGGCCGGATGACCTTGACCGCCGTCTCGCAGAACAGCTCGCGATCCCAGGCGCGGTACGCCTCATAGCGGGTACCTTCGCCGAGCTTGTCGATCACCACGAGCGTCGGGTCGATCTCGGTCCCGCGCCTCAGATCCCAGCGCGGGAGGTCTGCCGGCGGTTCGACCCGCTCGATGTGCCCTACGTCCTGTGCCACTCGCTCACCCTCCGACCATGCGGGCGATGCACGAGCCATGCCGATGGTGGATTCATTGCCAATTAGGAAGGGAGCCCGTTTCCGGGCTCCCTTCCGCGCAAGGAAGGCCACTCGGCCTATGGCTGACTAGTTGCGACGCCCTGGCCTGCGAAGTAGCCACGCCCCGACGCTCATGAAGAGTCCACCGAGCGCCGCGACGGGAAGGTTGGATCCGGTGCTCGTCGAAGGAAGGGTCTGCATGCCCAGGACCGCGTTACCAAGGGACGGTCCTGTCTGCACGCCGGCGACCGTCGGAAGAGTCGTGCCCGTGTTGACGGTCGTCGTGTTGGTGTTCGTGTTGGTGTTGGTGTTGGTGTTGGTGTTGGTGTTGG
>JANMSU010000214.1:0-2412 GCA_031389835.1 Chloroflexota bacterium | reverse complement strand
ATGTGGCTCGGCGAGCTGATCAGCGAGCGCGGTATCGGCAACGGGATCAGCTTCATCATCTTCGCGGGGATCGTCGGTCGCATGCCGCAGACCATCCAGCAGACGCTCGACGTCCAGCAGAACTTCATCGCCCTCGCGTCGATCGTGATCATCGGGATCCTCGTGATCGCCGCGATCATCTTCATCCAGGAGGGCCAGCGGCGGATCCCCGTCCAGTACGCGAAACGAGTTCGCGGGACACGCATGTACTCCGGCGGAAGCACCCACATCCCACTGCGCGTGAACAGCGCCGGCGTCATCCCGATCATCTTCGCGATCTCGATCCTGCTGCTGCCCAGTCAGGTGGCGCAGTACTTCACAACGAGCGAGACCGAGTGGGTGGCGAGTCTGTCGAACGGCATCGTCGGCGCGTTCGCTAACCCTGTCTTCTACAACAGCTTGTACTTCCTGCTGGTCGTCGCGTTCACGTTCTTCTACACCGCCTTCACCTTCGTGCCCAATGACGTCGCCGACAACATCAAGCGCTTCGGCGGCTTCATCCCCGGCATCCGGCCGGGCCGGCCGACCGCGGAGTTCCTGGGGCGTGTCGTCACGCGCATCACGATCGCCGGCGCGCTGTTCCTCGGCATCGTCGCGGTGATGCCGACCTTGATCGGTGACATCACCGGTGTGCAGACGCTGCGCCTCGGAGGCACGAGCATCCTCATCGTCGTCGGCGTCGTCGTCGAGACGATGAAGCAGCTGGAAGCGCAGCTGTTGCAGCGCAGCTACGAGGGGTTCATCCGCTAGTGCCGGGAGGCGATCTCATCATCATGGGGCCGCCCGGTTCGGGTAAGGGCACGCAGGCGCGACGCATGGTGGACGAGCTCGGTTACGTGCAGCTGGCGACCGGAGACCTGTTCCGCGCCCACCTCTCGCAGGGCACCGAGCTCGGCAAGCTGGCGCAGACGTACATGTCGAAGGGCCAGTACGTGCCCGACGATGTGACGACGAAGATGGTGCGCGAGCGCCTCGCGGACATTCCGCGCAAAACGCGCATCGTGTTCGATGGCTTCCCGCGCACGGTCGCGCAGGCTGAGGCGCTCGATAAGCTTCTGAGGGAGCGCGGTCGGTCGCTCTCCGACATCCTGCTTCTCGATGTTCCGCGGGACGAGCTGCTGGCGCGGCTTGGCGCGCGCGCGACCTGCTCTCGCTGTCAGACCGTGTATTCGCTCGCAGTGCGACCTCCGAAGGCGCCGGGCGTATGCGATCGCTGCGGCGGTCCGGTCAGCGCAACCGCGCGCTCCGACGAATCTCCCGAGGTCGTGAAGAAGCGCCTCGAGGTCTACGACGCCGAGACAAAGCCGGTGATCGACTACTACGACAAGCGCGGCCTCGTTCAGCGCGTCGTGGGTGTCGGCACGATGGAAGCGATCGGCGCGCGCCTCACAGCGATCCTCGACCGCCGAAAGGGCAAAGACGCGAGCTGATGATCACGCTGAAGACGCCACAGGAGACCGCGAAGATGCGCGAGGCCGGACGGATCGTCGCCGAGATCCTCTCCGCGTGCCGCGCCGCGGTGCGTCCCGGCGTGACGACCGGCGAGCTCGACCGGATCGCCGCCGACATCCTGAAACGCCGCGGAGCGACGTCGAACTTCAAGGGGTACGGCGTCCCGGTCCTTCCGCCGTTCCCGGGTGTGATCTGCACGAGCGTGAACGAGGAACTCGTACACGGCATCCCCGGCAAGCGGCGCCTCAAGGAAGGGGAGATCCTCAGCATCGACGCGGGCGCGATCGTCGAGGGCTGGCACGCCGATGCGGCGGTGACCGTCCCGGTCGGTCAGGTCTCCGTCCAGGCGGCGCAGCTCATCTCGGTGACCGAGGAGGCGCTGCGGCGGGCCATCGCGGCGGCCGTCGTCGGCAAGCGACTCGGAGACATCGGAGCGGCGGTCCAGCGGTTCGTCGAGGGCCAGGGATTCAGCGTCGTTCGCAATTACGTCGGCCACGGGATCGGTCGGGCCATGCATGAGGAGCCGCAGGTCCCTAACTACGGCGCCCCCGAGCGAGGGCTGCAGATAAAGGAGGGCCTCTGCATCGCGATCGAGCCCATGGTCAACGTCGGCGGGCCGGAGACGAAGACGCTGCCGGACAAGTGGACCGTCGTCACCGCCGACGGCAGCCTGTCGGCCCACTTCGAGCACACGCTTGCCTGCACCGCGGCCGGACCGATCGTCCTCACCGCCCCCGAGGGCCGGGCGATGGCCGCCGCATGACCACCCGTTGCTCCGCGTGGGCGGTTTCGGTACAATTTTGGTTCCCGTGGGCACACGCCGCGGAGACCCCTGTGTCTGGAGCCCATGGCAAGTAACAAGCCGTCCAAGGACGTGATCGAGGTGGAGGGCACCGTCTCCGAAGCCCTCCCCAACGCGAT
>JANMSU010000148.1:0-12791 GCA_031389835.1 Chloroflexota bacterium | reverse complement strand
TTCGTCGACGAATCGCACATCAGCATCCCGCAGGTGCATGGCATGTACGGCGGCGACCGTTCGCGCAAGACGATCCTGGTCGACTACGGATTCCGCCTGCCCAGCGCCCTCGACAACCGCCCGCTCACGTTCGAGGAATTCGAGGCGCGACTGGACCAGACCATCTATGTGTCGGCAACACCCAGCGCGTATGAGCTCCAGCGCTCCGGCCAGGTCGTCGAGCAGATCATCCGGCCGACCGGACTGATAGACCCCGAGATCGAGGTGCGGAAGACGGACGGGCAGATCGACGACCTGCTTGCGGAGCTCCGGCTGCGCGTCGATCGCGGACAGCGCGCACTGGTGACGACCCTCACCAAGAAGATGGCCGAGGACCTCGCCGACTACCTGCGCGAGATGGGCGTGAAGGTCCAGTACCTTCACTCGGAGATCGAAACGATCGAGCGCATCGAGATCCTGCGCGACCTCCGCCTCGGCGTGTTCGACGTCGTCGTCGGCGTGAACCTCCTGCGCGAAGGGATCGACCTACCCGAGGTCACGCTCGTGGCGATCCTCGATGCGGACAAGGAGGGCTATCTGCGATCGGAAGGATCTTTGATCCAGGTCATCGGCCGAGCCTCGCGGCACGTCGAGGGCCGCGTGATCATGTATGCCGATCGCGTCACAGGATCGATGCGCGCCGCGATGGACGAGACAGAACGCCGGCGCGAGCTCCAGTTCGCGTACAACAAGGAGCACGGCATCGACCCGCAGACGGTCGTGAAAGCGATCCGCGACGTCGGCATGCGTCTGCGGCAGGTTGCCGACGTCGAGAACGTCTACGAGAAGGGCGGTCGCCCGATCGCCGCGGGCGAGCTGCCGAGGGACGAGCTGATGCGGCTCGTCAAAGACCTCGAGCTCCAGATGAAGACCGCCGCAAAGGAGCTTGCATTCGAGAAGGCCGCGGCGCTGCGTGACGAGATCGTCGACCTGCGCGGTCTCCTCGTGCTGCAGAGCGGGCCGGAAGGTCTGGATGACACCGGCGTGCCCACCGGACGGCGCACGACGAAGCGCGTCATGGGCCGGCGCCGGCGGGGCGGCTGATGCTGACCGTCCTCATCCCGGTCGCCGTCGTCGCGCTGATCGTGATCATCGGCGTGATCGCGTTCCAGCGAGGGCGCGAGGGAGTCGACCTATCGCCGCAGGCGATGCTGCGCGCGTACCTCTATGTGGGTTCGTTTGCGGGGGTCATCGCTCTCGCGTTCGGCCTCTCCGCCCTCTTGAACGGTGCGCTCGCATCGGTCGTGGGTAACCAGATCGTCTACGGCGGCACGCCGCTCCCGTCCACGCAGATCTTTCGCGCGTGTCCGGCCGGAGCTACCTGCCCGCCGGAGCCGGACCTCGCGCTCATCACGCAGCGCCAGCAGCAGGAAAACGACCGCCGGCGCCAGGAGGATCTGCTCCGTGGCGCGACATTCACCGTGTTCGGCGCGCTGTTCTACGGCGCGCACCGCGCCGCACGCCGCTCGATTTACCCGCGGAACATGACGCACGGCAGTCATGGAGACGGCCTCGAGCGCGCATATCACCTGCTCGGCACGGTCGTCTTCGGTATCGGGGCGATCGCGCTGCTGCCGGCTGGTCTCTATCAGCTCCTCGCGAATTCGCTGCTGACGATCCCTGGCGATTTCTTCCGGCAGGGAGTCGCCGACACGCTGACCGGCGGCGTCGTAAGCACGGTGCTCTGGCTGCTCTACCTTCGCGCCGTTCTTGCTGATACGAGGGGAGGAAATCCGCCGCGCTATTACCGCACCGGCCCCAGCGGACCGCCAGCCGAACCTGCGCCGGTCGGTGCGCGGATCGGACCGGGGCCGGGCGAACGATCCGCGGGCGCCGAAGGGCAGCCGCCCCAGGAGTTCCGGCGCGCAACGCAATACGACCGTCTGCGTGAGAAGCTGCGGGAGCGCGGGTAGTGCCGATCACCCACATCCACGTCAAGGGCGCGCGCGAGCACAACCTCAAGAACATCGACATCCAGATCCCGCGGGACAAGATGGTCGTCATAACCGGCCTCTCCGGATCCGGGAAGTCGTCGCTCGCGTTCGACACGATCTACGCGGAGGGACAGCGCCGCTACGTCGAGTCGCTGTCCGCGTACGCCCGGCAGTTCCTTGGGCAGATGGAGAAGCCCGACGTCGACTTCATCGAAGGGCTGTCGCCCGCGGTGACGATCGATCAGAAGGGAACGACGCGGAACCCGCGGTCGACCGTGGGCACAGTCACCGAGATCTACGACCACCTGCGGCTCCTCTTCGCGCGAGTCGGACAGCCGCACTGCCCAAATCACGGCGTCCCGATCGTCGCGCAGACCGTGCAAGAGATCGTGGACCAGATCAGCGAGTACAAAGAGGGCTCGCGCCTCTTGATCCTTGGACCCCTCGTTCGCGACCGGAAGGGCGAGCACCAACAGCTTCTCGTGACCGCGCGGCGCGGCGGCTTCGCGCGCGTGCGTGTGGACGGAAGCGTCCGGGACCTGAGCGAGGACATCACTCTCGACAAGATGAAGAAGCACTCGCTGGAAGTGGTCGTTGACCGCATCGTCCTGAAGCACGGCGAGGAAGGCGAGGCCGACCGCTCGCGTCTTACGGACTCGGTCGAAACGGCGCTTCGCCTCGGCGAGGGCCTGGTGCTGGTTGCGGATGCCGACGGCAAGCAGCCGGAGCGGCTCTTCAGCCAGCGTCTCGCCTGCCCCGAGGGGGACTTCTCGATCGGCGAGATCGAGCCGCGGACGTTCTCCTTCAACTCGCCGCACGGCGCGTGCTCCGCGTGTACGGGCCTCGGCACGAAGCTCGAACCCGATCCGGAGCTCGTGCTCGCGAACCCGGACCTTTCGTTGAAGCAGGGCGCCGTGCTGCCCTGGCAGAAGGCGGGCGGCACCGCGCAGTACCGGATGGCGATCATCGAAGGCCTCGCGCGACGCTTCAAGTTCTCGCTCGACACTCCCGTGAAGGACCTGCCGAAGAAAGCGCTCGAGGCGCTGCTTCGCGGGACCGAGGAACCGCTCAAGCTCTCCTACGAGAACCGCAGCGGGCAGCGCCGCTCGTACGAGTACGAGTGGGAGGGGATCATCCCCTGGCTCGAGCGGCAGCACCGCGACACGACCTCCGAGTTCATCAGAGCGGACATCGAGAAGTACATGAGCGAGCGGCCCTGCCAGGTGTGCAAAGGCCGTCGCCTGAAACCCGAGGCGCTCGCGGTGACGATCCTCAGCAAGAGCATCGTCGACGTGACGGGCCTCACCGTGAGCGAAGCGCTCGAATGGGTCTCAGGTCTCGAGCGCGAGAAAGGCGGGCTCAAGGTCCGCGCCCGTCAGATCGCCAAGCAGGTCCTGAAGGAGATCCGCACGCGCCTCGGGTTCCTCGTCGACGTCGGACTCGACTACCTCACCGTCGACCGGTCCGCGACAACGTTGTCCGGTGGCGAGGCACAGCGCATCCGACTCGCGACGCAGATCGGCTCGGGTCTTATGGGCGTGCTCTACATACTCGACGAGCCGTCGATCGGTCTTCATCAGCGCGACAACGCGCGGCTCATCCGCACGCTTCTCGGCATGCGCGACCTCGGCAACACGATCATCGTGGTCGAGCACGACGAGGAGACGATCCGCACCGCGGACTGGGTCATCGACATCGGTCCCGGCGCGGGCGAGCACGGGGGCGAGGTCGTCGCGGAAGGCCCGCTCGAGGCGATCCTCCGCGAGCCGCGTTCGCTGACCGGCGCGTACCTGTCCGGCCGCCGTCGTATCCCGATGCCCGCGCATCGGCGCTCTGCCAAAGGGGACGCGATCGTGGTCCGCGGCGCGCGCGAGCACAACCTCCGAAACATCGATGTTCGGATCCCACTTGGCGTCTTCGTTTCGATCACCGGTGTATCCGGTTCCGGTAAGAGCACCCTGGTGAACGAGATCCTCTATCGGCGCCTCGCCCAGGTGCTCTCGAAGGCCAAAGAGCGTCCCGGGGCGCACGACAAGATCGAGGGGATCCAGCACATCGACAAGGTCATCGATATCGACCAATCGCCGATCGGCCGCACACCTCGCTCGAATCCCGCGACGTACACCGGCCTCTTCACCCCGATACGGGACCTCTTCGCCGCGGTCCCCGAGGCGCGTCTTCGCGGCTACAGCGCGGGGCGCTTCTCGTTCAACGTGAAGGGTGGACGGTGCGAGGCCTGCGCCGGCGACGGGATCATCAAGATCGAGATGCAATTCCTGCCCGATGTCTACGTCCCCTGCGAGGTCTGCGGCGGAAAGCGATACAACCGCGAGGCGCTCGAGATCCGCTACAAGGGCAAGAGCATCTCGGACGTGCTCGAGATGACCGTCGAAGAAGGACTGGCGTTCTTCGCCAACGTTCCCGCCTGCGAGGCGAGGCTTCGGACGCTCAACGACGTCGGCCTCGGGTACATCCACCTCGGCCAACCGGCGACAACGCTCTCCGGTGGTGAGGCGCAGCGCATCAAGCTGTCGACGGAGCTCTCGCGCCGCGCGACAGGCCGGACGCTGTACATCCTTGACGAGCCGACGACCGGTCTGCATTTCGCCGACGTCGAGCGCCTTCTCGAGGTTCTTCACCGTCTGGTCGACGCCGGGAACACCGTCGTCGTGATCGAGCACAACCTCGACGTCGTGAAAACGGCCGACTGGATCATCGATCTGGGACCGGAAGGGGGCAAAGCCGGTGGCGAAGTTATCGCCGAAGGAACGCCGGAAGCGGTCGCGCGCTCGCGGCGGTCTTTCACGGGGCGCTACCTGCGCGAGCTGCTCGCGACGGGAGAGGTGCGCGGCATCGCCTGACGCGCCTGAGTCGAGTCGGGCGATGCCGGGGCGGCTACTTCACTGTCACTGTCAGGCAGTCGCTCTCAAGAGTCGTCCCATCGCTCCCGACGACTCGCCAGATCACATCGAACATCACGCCATCCACAAAAGGCGCACCGCGTTGGATCTCGAAGTGAAGGGCACCGGCTCCGCCGGCCGAAGTTGCTAGAACGGGGTTCCCCGGCAAGGTCAGCAAGGTCGCCCCGGTGCAGATGCCGTCTGGATTTAGGTCGACTCGGCGAAGCACGGTGAAGGCGGTGTTCGGCAAGACGCCATGAATGTTGATGGTCCCTTGTACGTCGAAGCTGAGCGCACCTTCGTCTTTTGACGTCGGTGCGACCGTGACGAAGCCACTCCCGCTTCCGCTGATCGGAGTCAGCCAGCTTCGTGTGCCGGGGTCCGCGTGAGCTGTGCCGGCGAGAAAGGGCGAAAACGCCAACGCGATCGCGAGGGCGCGACATAGACCGCGCATGGTGGACCTCCCAGTTTTCAGCCGAGGAACTCGCCTTGACGCCGAGCCTCCTGTATCCGTCGCCACCGAAGTCGTGTCGCGTGGCCGCGGGCGAACCGTCGCTTGACGCGTGCCCCACAGCCGCAACCGCAGACCGCGACCAGTACGTCGGATGAAGGGCGTCTTTGCCTCCTCGGCATGCGGACTACTCTCCTGCCGGAGCGTTTGCGAAACCGTTGACGGAATCCCCTGTGCTCTGTCTGTTCGGGCGAGCGGCCGTAGCCACGGGCGAAGAACATGTGCCCCTGCGAATGCGGCCGAAGGCGATTGCCCTCTTAGCCCGGCTGGCTCTCGCTGCGGGGCCGCTCGAGCGCGCAACATTGGCCGACGAGCTTTTCCCAGAAGTCGATGACCGTCTCGCCCTATTGCGATGGCATTTGAGCCATCTGCGTGCGGCCCTTCCGGCCGCCTTGCGAGAATCGCTTCACGCGGATCGCTCGGTGGCGTCATTCGACGGGCCTTCCGATGTCAGCCACTTTCGCGCGCACGTGCAGGACGCCATCGAACGCCCCGGGGGCGAGGGGGCCCACGAGGTCCTCGCCCTGTACCGCGGTGATCTCTGCGAGGGCCTCGCGGTCAGTACCTCAGCAACATTCGATACCTGGCTCTACGTCGAGCAGGAGGCCCTGCGTCGTCGTTTCCGTCAAGCGGTGGTCCCATTCGCTCGCCATGCCATCGAAATGGGCACCGCTCGCCGTGCGCTCGCCCCGCTCGGGCGTCTCGTCCAGGTCGACCCCTATTACGAAGAGGCACACGTTCTCTTGATCGAGGCGTACGAGGCGAGCGGAGAGCGCGGCGTCGCTCGGTCGACCTACGAACGCTACGCGCGCATCGTGCGGGAGGATCTTCTTGCGGAGCCGCGCCCGACCCTTGCCGAGCGCTACGAAACACGCGTCGCCGAAGGCACGCGGCTCCCGTCGGACGATCTCGTCATGGTGCGCGGGATCACGCTCCACGTGGTGGATTGGCCTGGCGGCAAACCAACGATCCTCGCGATCCACGGATCGATCGGCAGCGCCTACACGTTGTCCGCGCTCGCGGAACGCATCGCGCCCGAGTACCGGTTCCTGGCGGTTGATCTTCGCGGGCACGGCCTCTCCGACAAGCCGTCAGGCGACTACACACTCGCGCAGTTCGTCGCGGACGTTGTCGAGTTCGTGCGCCTGCTCGACCTCGGTCCGCATGTGCTCCTCGGCTTCTCGGCCGGAGGCGCCATCGCGACGCACGCCGCTGCCGTCACCGGCGCGCGCGGCTTGGTCCTGCTTGACGGTGTCGTAGCTCCGCGCGCATTCACCGAGCAGTCAGCCGCAAAGGTGGTCAAGGGGATGGGCGATGCGCTCGAACGGCGCTTCCCGAGCTACGACGCGTATTTGGATGCGTGGAGTAACACCAGGATCGGGATCTCGGGGGAGGCCGAGCGGACCGCCGAGCGTGTCGCGCGCTACCAACTCGCGCGCCTACCTGACGGCACCTACCGCCGACAGGGCCTACGGCAGGCTCTGGAAGATGAGTGGACCTCGATCATCGAGGCCGACAACGTCGCGGCCCTCTCGCGGGTACTGTGCCCGACCCTTGTGGTGCGGGCTGCGAAGGCATGGATCGCAGGTGAGCCGTACATCTCCGAGGCGGTTGCCGATGCTCAGCTGCGTGCCGCGCCAAACGCTGAGCGCTTCGTCGCAAAGCAATCCAGCCATCCGATGCTCATTCGGGATCCGGAGCCCGAGATGGTGGAACGTATCAAGGCGTTCATGCGCGGAGAGGTCCGCGGAATCGCCTAGACCCCGCGGAGCGTCCTCGCGCGAAACGTAAGGCTCAGGCCGATGACGAGGACGACCGCGGCCGCAACAGTGACGACAGTCACATCCGGTGCGGTGCACGACTGGTTTGGCAGCACTGAGAATCCCGCGCGGCGAGCGTTCGCGGCAGCGGGCCCGGCGTGCCGAGCGTGACGAAGATGAGGATCCCGAGCGCTCCGATCGGCGCGCTCAGCGCCCACAGCACCAGGTCGGATCGTGACCGCGTCGCATCCTCATTGTGACGCGCTGAGCCCTACGATTCGCCGCTCGTGAGTCTTCCGTTCAGCCTGATCGACGTGGCGCTCCTGCTGCTGATCGCCGCGGCTATCTGGGGCGGGTACCGCTCGGGATTCATCGCCACGACGTACGGGCTCGCCACGTGGATCGTCTCGTTCGCCGCGGCCGTCGTATTCCAACAACAGGCGGCGGAACTAGTGGAGCGGTTCGGCGCTTCATCGGCGATCGCGCGGCCGATCGGTTTCATCGTCGTCCTCGTCTTCGTCGAAGCGCTCTTCTCGATCGCGGGATTTTTCGCACT
This sequence comes from Chloroflexota bacterium, assembly GCA_031389835.1. Classification (GTDB taxonomy): domain Bacteria; phylum Chloroflexota; class Limnocylindria; order P2-11E; family P2-11E; genus CF-39. The sequence goes on along the minus strand of JANMSU010000148.1, from coordinate 5,091 downwards.
CACACCCATCGTGCGCGCTGTCCATGGCGTGCGAGCGATAGAGACCGCCGACCGGGTGCTCGGGATCTTCCCCGCCGCGGCGCGGGCGCTGTTCGTCCTGGGGATCGTGCTCGCCGCCCTGGTCGTGTCGCCGCTCAGCAGCGAGTTCAAGGCGACCATCGAGAGCTCGCGTATCGCGCGCGGGCTCATCGACCAGATCAGCGCGCTGCAGCCGACGCTCGCGAGGCTCTCGGGGCAGCTGGGCGAGACCGTGCCACTCTTCGTCACGAGACTGGGCGAGGACCAGAGCGAGCCGCTCGACCTGCCGAACGACCTTCAGCTCTCGCCGGATCCCATCGCCGAGCGGCAGATGCTCGATCTCCTCAACGAAGAGCGGACCGCGGCCGGACTCCGCGCGCTGGTCTGGGACGAGCGGCTTCTACCCGTGGCGCGGCAGCACTCGGAAGAGATGTTCCGGCTGAAGTACTTCGCGCACCAGTCGCCGGTGAGCGGCACGCCCTTCGATCGCATCAAGGCCGCGGGGATCACGTACTCGCGCGCCGGCGAGAACCTCGCGTACGCCCAGTCGGTCTCGGTGGCGCACCGCGGTCTGATGCAGAGCCCGGGACATCGCGAGAACATCCTGCGGCCCGAGTTCACGCATATCGCGATCGGCGTCATCTCCGCGGGGCCGTACGGCCGGATGTTCACGCAGGTGTTTGTAACGCCTTGAACCTGGACGACCTGGTCGCGAACGGCACCATGTCTCCAGAGATAGCCGCCACTCTCAAAGTCACGGCCCACGTGCGGCACTCGTTCCAGGTCGTCGCGATACCGCGGCTCGCCGGGAAGAGCACCGTGATGGCCGCCATGCTCGCTCACCGGCCGAAGGGCGCGCCGCTGAGGACGATCGGCGACGACGGCATCGACATCGACGCGCTGGCCGCGACGAGCGCCGGCGGGTTTCTTGTCGTTCCGGAGATCAGCGAGTACCCGGTGACGGCCGGGTACATCTGGGGCGCTCCGGTGCGTCGGGTCTTCTCGAAGATCGGTGAGGATGTCGCGCTGGCATCCGCGTTACACGCGCCGGGAGCCGATGAGGGCCTCGAGGTCATCTGCCGCGGCAACCGCGTGCCGGACGAGCAAGCCGCTCGGATCGCCATCGTCGTGTACATCCGCTCGCTGGGCCGCGACTGGCGGCGGCCGACCGGTCGGCGGGTCGCGACGGTGCACGAGATCGTCACTGTGCGAGACGGGCGGCCCGACACGCGGCTTCTGCACCGCTGGGACGAGAGTGCCGATCGCTTCGAGACGCTCGAGCAGCCACGGCGCATCGCCAGCGGCGGGCCACCGCGTTAGCATGAGGCTCAAGCAAGATCTGAAAGAGGTGAAGCGATGATCGAGATGACACCGGTCGCGGCCGAGAAGCTCCGCGAGCTCCGCGGCACGGACCCGTCGCGCGCCTTCCTTCGGATGTACGTCGCGGGCAAGAGCTGCTGCTCGACGCAGTTCGGGCTCGCGTTCGATGCCTCGCCCGACGAGAAAGACACCGTCAGCGACGTCGCGGGCATCCCGCTGGCGGTCGATCCGCTGAGCCAGCCCTACGCCGACGGCGCGATCATCGACTTCGTCGAAGGGCCCGAAGGAACGGGTTTCCTCGTCAAGAACCCCACGCTCGGCGGCGGCTGCTCGTGCGGCGGAGGCCGCGGCTAACCCGACCTATTCCGGCGCGGACAGCGACTCCCAGAGGACCTCAGCGATGTGCCGTACCTTGACGCGCTGATTGCGCGCGTCGAGGCCGCCCCGCAGGTGCGTGAGGCACCCCGGGTTGTCGGTGATCACGATGTCGGCACCGGTCGCAGCGATGGTGGCGAGCTTGGTCTCCAGCACGAAGTTCGCGACATCGGGATGTTCGAACGAGAAGGTACCCCCGAATCCGCAGCACACCGCGGAGTCCGCCATCTCAGTGAGCTGAACACCAGCGACGCGACGCAGGAGCTCGCGCGGCTCGTCGCGGAGGCCGAGGACGTTCGCCGACTGGCAAGCGTCGTGATATGTCGCGCGGATCGCGAGTGGGCGGCCGGTCTTGCCGTGCTCGATCGCGAGGTCGTACGCGAAGCGCGTGAAGGAAACGATCCGCTCGCCGAGCCGCCGTGCGCGCTCGGCCCACTCCGGTTCGTCGGCGAGGATCCGCTCGTAGTCCTGCGCCATCGTGATCGCGCACGACGACGAGGGCGCAACGAGCTTGTCGGCCTGAACGCGCTCGAGCGCGGCGATCATCTCCTTCGCCATGGCCCGCGCGTTCTGGCGATCGCCGCTGTTCATGTGCGGGAGACCACAGCAGCGGCGACCCTCGACGATGTGCACGTCCGCGCCGAGCGCCTGCAGCGTGCGCGCGGCCGCGTATCCGGCGCCGGGCAGGAAATGGTCGACGATGCAGGAGGGGAACAGGCCGACCCGGACGACCGGATCGGTCGGGTTCGTCTGCGTGATCTCGCGGGCCCGGTAGTGCAGGGGCTGCTCGGCGACCGCGGGCAGGCTCTTCTCCTTGCCGAGGTCGCCGAACGGCAGTCGCACCAGGCTGCCATGACGCAGCGGGCCCTGTAGCGCCGAGAGCCAGCCGGTCATGCGGTCGATGCGCTGCGGCGAGGTCCACTGCGACAGCGCGACCCGTTTGGTCCACGAGAGGCCGGTGCGCTGCACCGCGAGCGCCCGGACGTCGGTGATCAGCGATGCGATCGGGATGCCGACCGGGCACACCGTGTCGCACGCGTTGCACCCGACGCACATCTGCTGCTCGTACGCGACGCTGTCGAGGCCGTGGTGGAACGGCGACACGACGAGTCCGATCGGGCCGGTGTAGATGTGACCGAAGACATGTCCGCCCACCACCTGATAAGTGGGGCAGACGTTGCTGCACGCGCCGCACTTGATGCACCGGAGCGCCTCGCTGAAAGCCGGGTCCTCGCGCATCGCGGTCCGGCCGTTGTCGATGAGCACGAAGTGCAGCTCCTTCGGTCCATGAACACCGATCTGGGTCTTCAGCTCGATGTCCGCGGACCGGGACGGACCGGTGATGAACTGCGTATAGGTGCTGATCTTCTGGCCCGTCGCGCTGCGCGCGAGGAGCTTCAGCACCGCCGCCGCGTCATCGAGCGACGGGACGACCTTCTCCACGCCGACGATCGCGATGTGCACCGCCGGGAGGCTGGTGGCGAGGTCGGCGTTGCCCTCGTTCGTCACGAGCACCAGCGTCCCCGTGTCGGCGATGAGGATGTTGCCACCGGTGATGCCGATGTCCGCCTTGAGGAACGATTCGCGGAGCTCATCGCGCGCGATCGCGACGAGCGCCGCCGGATCGTCGCTGACCGGATGCCCGACGACCTTGGCGAAGAGCACCGCGATCTCCTCCCGCGTCTTGTGGATCGCCGGCGCGATGAGGTGCGATGGGCGCTCACCGGCGAGCTGGATGATCCACTCCCCGAGGTCGGTCTCGACCGCGGTGATGCCGTTGGCCGCGAGGTGCTCGTTGAGCTGGATCTCCTCGGTGGCCATCGACTTCGACTTCACGACGAGCTTGGCCTTCTTCGAGCGGCAGATGGCGGTGACGACGCGACGCGCCTCTTCGGCGTCCACCGCGCGATAGACCTTTGCGCCAACGGCCTCCGCCTCGCGCGTGAAACGATCGATGAGCGCGGGGAGGTCGTCGATCGCGCGTTTCTTGCGTTCGGTGAGGTCCGCACGCAGGGCCGGCCAGTCCACCTCGCGCATGCGGTCGGCGCGGCGCAGTCCGAGTGCCGGAAGGGCGCGATGGAGCGCGACCCGTAGCTTGTCGGAGTCGAGAGCGCGGTCGAGCTTGCGGCGGAACTCCGTCTTCGACGCGGTCATGGCGTTCGGAACCGGAACGCAGGTCCCAGTAGCAGTGGCGCGGCGAGGGTGGTCACAGCGACCATCATGAGCACTGCGCCATACAGGGGCCCATCGATAACTCCCGCCGCAAGTCCGAGCGAGGCAACGACGAGGCCCACCTCACCCCGCGGGACCATTCCGACGCCCACGCGCACGGCCGACTGGAGGCTTGTGCCCCACATCGCCAGCCCACAACCCACCAGCTTGGTGAGTATGGCGATGAGCGTGAGCGCGACACCGAGTACAAGCGCACCGGGTTCGAGCATCGTCGTTACGTCGAACCGTGCTCCGGTCAGGATGAAGAAGAACGGCACCAGCAACGCCCGGATCGGCGAGAGATCGCGCTTTAGCTCGAGCTCGTCGGAGAGTTCGGCGACGATGAGTCCGGCCAGGTAGGCACCAACGATCGCGGCGAGGCCGATCGTGCTGGCAAGCACGGCTAAGACGAGACAGAGGATCAGTGCGACTGAGAGGGCGCCGTGCGGGATGCGCAGCAGCTGCGAGCGACGGCCATGCTCGCGGAAGCCGATGCGCCCGATTGTGATCGGTATCGCTACGAAGATGGCGGTCTCGATCAATAGGATGACCATTCGAGTGGGGTCAAGGGCTCCCGTGCCGACGGACGTCACGACGGCGAGGACGAGGAGTCCGAGCACGTCGTCCACGACGGCGGCTGCGAGGATGATCAATGACTCACGCTGTTTGAGCAGTCCCAATTCCGCCAGCACCTGAGCGGTGATGCCGACGCTCGTCGCCACGAGGGCCGTGCCCACGAAGAGCGCGGTGATGGTCATGTGGCCAGTCAACAACGCGAGCGCCGCGCCCCCGATGAACGGCAACACGATCCCGACGCTACCTACGACCATCCCGCGCAGCCCCACGGCGCGGAGCTGATGCCACTCGGTCTCGAGACCGACGCTGAAAAGCAGGACGACGACCCCAAGCTCCGCAAGACCCTCGACGAGCTCGTTCTCCTGGATGATCCCGAGGCCGTGCGGCCCGAGGATCGCGCCGGCGAGGATCTCGCCGACCAGCGCGACGCCCCCGACGCGAATCGCGAGCTCCGACGACACCTTCGCGGCGACGAAGATGACTGCGATCTGGAAAAGCAGCGCGTTGGCGCCGGTCAGCTCCAGGTCAACGCTCCGCGGCCGAGTACGCGCGATCGAGAAGATCCATGAGGTGGATGACGGTAACGGGCAC
>JANMSU010000145.1:0-4234 GCA_031389835.1 Chloroflexota bacterium | reverse complement strand
CGTCGAGCTCGTGCCCGGGCACCAGCTTCTGGACGCCGTGCGCCTTCTTCTGCTGCTGGAGCCAGTACGTGTACGCGCTGTCCTTGATCTTCGTCTTCTGCGCGTCCTCGAGAGCGCGCGCGGGATCCTTCTCGAGGATCTTGTACCAGACGGTGTTCGCGCGGTCGCTCTGCTGCGTCGTGCGCAGGCCCACGTCGAGGGTGAAGATCTCGTTCTCGAGATCGATGTCGATGAGCATGCCGCGTGCGTACCAACCCAGCTCGCCGCCCTTCTCCGCGGTGGCGCTGTCCTCCGAGAACTTCTTCGCGATCTCCGCGAAGTCCGTGCCCTTGTCGAATTCGTTGTTGATGTCCGAAAGCTTTTTCAGCTGGTCCGAATACGTCTGGAAGTCACCGCCGGCAGTCGGGAACGGAGTGGTGACCTGGATCCACGCGACGCGCACCTGCTGGGTGGGCGACTGCGTGTTCCGCTCCTGCGCTCGTTTCGTGTACTCCTCGCGCAGCAGCTCGTAGCGCGCTCGGGCCCTGATCTCATCGGCGGGTATCCCATACGACTGGGCGCGCTTCACGAATGCGTTCTGCTCCGGTCCGCGCCGCTCCATGACCTGGAGGATGTGATAGCCGAACTGGCTCTTCACCGGATCGGACACCTGGCCGACCGGCATCGCCTTGGCCGCGTCCTCGAACTCTTTCACGAACTGTCCCTTACGGACCCAGTCGAGGTCGCCGCCCGATCCCGCGTTGCTCGTATCGTCGGAGTTGTCTTTCGCGAGCGCGTTCCAGAGCGTCTGGTTGCTCGGGTCCTGTTTCAGCTGATCGGCGATCGCGCGCGCCTTGGCGAGCGCGACCTGATCGGCCAGCGCGGTGTCCTCGCCTTTGGGAGTGATGAGGATGTGGCGCGGGTGATACTCGCCGAAGTCCTCGTTGTACTTCGCCGCGATGGTCACCGCGTCATAGCTGACGCCGTCGGCGCGCGCGGCGGCGTCGAGGATCGCCGCCTCGATGAGGGCGTTCAGCGCGACGCCTTCGTATTCGGCCTTCTGCTGGAGGACCTGCGGATCGTTCTCGTAGCCGGGCGGGACCTGGAAGTCGACGTAGAAGCGCGTGTACTGGTAGGCGAGCTCGCGCTTGTACTCGCGGAGCGACACCGCGTGACCGTCGAACATGAGGGCCGGCTTGAGGTTGTCGGTGTAGTACCGGGACGACGCGGCCCAGGCGACAAGGCCCATCGTGAAGAAGAGGATCGCCGAGAAGATCGTGACGATGATCGTCTGCTGGCGGCGCTCGCGCTGCCACCGCGCCATGCGCTGGCGCTGGGTGAGGCGCGGAAGAGGGATACGACGTGCCACGGGGACCTCAATTGTACCGGCTCATCGCAGGGGGAGAACCCCCTGCAACCCCCCTGCGTCATCGCAGGGGGAGAACCCCTGCAACCCCCTGCTAAGCGACGCGCCGATAGACGGCGAGCGTGTCGGCCGCGGCCCGATCCCAGGAGAAACGGGCGGCTCGCGGCCGCGCTTTCGCCCGCAGGTCTCGCTGCCGCGCGGGGTCGCCGAGATACGCGATGAGCGCATCGCCGAGGGCCTCCGGGTCGCCTGGGTCGACCAGCACGCCGGCGTCGCCCACGACCTCCTCGACCGCTCCGGCGCGATAGCCAACGACGGGCGTCCCGGCCGCGAGCGACTCCAGCGGGGTCAGGCCGAACCCTTCGAGCAGCGCGGCGTGCAGGAGGCACTCGGCGCCCGCGTAGAGCGCCGCGAGCGTGACGTCGTCGACCCGGCCGGTCACGACGATGCGCTCGCGTGGCGCGTTCGTCCGTTCGAGCGCGCGGGTGAGGAACGAGGAGAGCTTGCCGAGCTCACCGGCGATGACGAGACGCAACTCGCCGTCGATAGCGGACGCGCGGGCGAACGCCGCGAGGAGGCCCTCCATGTTCTTGCGCGGATCGAACTGGCCGACATACAGAACGTACCGGCCCGGCACGCCAAAAGTTGCCGCGACGCGCCTTCCTTCTTCGGCGGGCGGCGGTCGGAACTCGGTGTCGACCGCCTCGGGGATCACGGTCACGCGCTCGGGTGGCACGCGGAGCAGATCGATGACGTCACGCCGGGTCGCCTCGGAAACGGCGATGATCGCGTCGGCGCGCCGCGCCAGCGAGTACTCCCAGGCGTGTCCGACGCGCGCGTGTGGCAAGCGAAGGTAATGCTCGGGCCAGCGGAGCGGCGCGAGGTCGTGGATCGTGATCACCGCCCGGCAGCGTCGGAGCGCCGGCAGGCTGAGCTGCGTCGAGTGATAGACACGCGGTCGCGCGACGGCGAGCTCCGCCGACAGCAGGATCGGATCGACGGCGAGCATCGTGAGCTCCGGCCGCCGCAGACGCAGCGTGTTGAGATCGCGATGCGGCGGCAGGGGCGACGGATCGGCGGATGGGAAGTTGCGAAGGCGCAGCAGCGTCCACTCGATGTCATCCGGCGCGAGACGCGCGAATGCAGCGAGCAGGTTGCGTGTGTAGCGACCGATACCGCGAACACGGGCCACCGTTTGCAGATGGCGCGCATCGAAGGTGACGCGCACCGACCTAGACTAGCCGCACGTTCATCTCCGTCGTCGTTCCCACGTACAACGAGGTCGGCTCACTGCGCCAACTTGTGCCGCGGCTCGCGCAGGCGCTCGTCGTGCACACGTGGGAGCTGATCGTCGTCGATGACGGTTCGCCGGATGGCACCGCGGACCTGGCCGAGTCGTATGCCGACGTCCATCCGGTCCGCGTCGTGCGCCGGCCCGGAAAGGCCGGACTCGCGTCGGCGGTGCTCGCGGGTTTCGCGCAGGCGCGGGGCGACGTGCTGGTCGTGATGGACGCGGACCTCTCGCATCCACCCGAGGCTGTCCCGCGGCTGGTCACGGCGATCGAGGACGGCGCGGACCTCGCGGTCGGCAGTCGATATGTGACGGGCGGTGGCACCGAAGACTGGCCGCTCAAGCGGCGCGTCGTGTCGCGCGCCGCGTGCCTCATGGGGAACGCGCTCGTGCCGATCCGCGACTGCACGTCCGGCTTCTTCGCGATCCGCAAATCGGCGATCGATGGCGTGAAGCTCAATCCCATCGGGTTCAAGATCGGATTCGAGGTGATGGCGCGGGCCCGCTACAAGAAGGCCGTGGAGGTCCCGTACGTCTTCCGCGACCGCGAGCTCGGCAAATCGAAGTTCGGCCGACGCGAGATCCTTCAGTACCTGGTGCAGCTTGGGCAGGTGGCGCGCGATCGAGTCCTGCCGAAGTCCGACGCTTCGGTAAAGAAGCCGTAACGGGGCACGGAGCAGGCAAATATCCTGCGGCTTACGCCGAGTGTGAGCGCGACGCAGGACGTGATCTCCAAGCGCACGCCTGGACAGGACGGCACGCACATCGACGTGCTGGAGCGAATGCTCGATAAGGGCGTCGTCCTCTCGGTGTGGGGACGGTCATCCGTCGTCGGCCTTCAGCTCGCGGGTCTCGACACACGCGTCGTTGTGGCAGCGGTCGAGACGAGGTAGCGCGACTGGACTGGCAGGGGCTCTTCGAGCCACATCACATCGTCGAGAACGTGATCCGGGCGTCGTCGATCTATTTGCTGCTGGTCCTCCTGCTCCGTTTCCTACCGAACCGCAAGAGCGGCAGCCTCGGCCCATCGGATCTGCTGGTCATCGTGCTCCTCGCGACGGTCGTGACCGGTGCGCTCAACCGAGACGTGAGCTCGATCACGGACGCGGTCGTGATGGTTGCGACGATCGTGGCGTGGAGCTTCATCACCGACATCCTCTCCAACCGAGTGCCCTTCCTGCGGCAGCTCGTCTTCTCCGCGCCCGTCGAGGTGGTCCGCGACGGCCTGGTCCTCCCGCGGAACCTACGGCGCGAGTTCATGACCACGGAGGAGCTCCAGGCTCAACTGCGTCTGCAGGGCGTCGAAAGCGAGGCCGATGTCGCACATGCCTACATCGAACACGACGGCCGGATGTCCGTTATCCGTAAGGACGGTGGCCGTCCGGAGGGAAACCCCGGAAAAGCTGGGGTTCTGCGCTAATCGCGGCGAGGTCAGGCGGGTCCGCCTATGACCAATCTCCCCCTCTCAGGCGACCGAATGACGGCCATCATGGTGTCCCACGTGGGGCAGAATTTGCGCCAGACCTTAATCACCGAGTAAGTACGAAGGGAAGGAGGACCTAAATGATCCAGCAGTTTTTCCGTGACGAAGAGGGCCA
>JANMSU010000435.1:0-2572 GCA_031389835.1 Chloroflexota bacterium | reverse complement strand
GTCGACACGGTCGACCAGCTCGTCGCGCGTGACGACGTCGATGTCGTGTGCGTCGCATCGCCGCCGACGATGCACCGCGAACACACGCTCGCCGCGCTCGCCGCGGGCAAACACGTGATCTGCGAGAAACCGATGGCGCGCGACGCGCGTGAGGCACGAGAGATGCTCGCCACTGCCGAGCGCGCCGGCGTCGTGCACGCGATCGACCACGAGTTCCGCTACACCCCCGCGCGATCGAAGGTGAAAGAGCTGCTGGAAGCGGGTGCGATCGGAGAGATGCGGCTCGCCCTGGTCATGGAGATGACCGGCATGCTCGTTGACCCCGCGCGTCCGCGTCAGGAATGGTGGCTGCGGCGCGACCGCGCCGGCGGCCTGCTCGGCGCGCTGGGCTCGCACTGGATCGACTCGCTCATCTGGTGGCTCGGATCCGTCGATCGCGTGTCGTCCGAGCTCGGGATCTCCTCGGAAATGAGGCCAACGACGAGCGGTGAGTCGGTGCGCGTGACCGCCGACGACACCGCACAGCTGCTGCTGCGTATGAGCAGCGGCGCGATCGCGACGATCCAGCTCTCGAGCGCGGTCCACCACCCCTCGCGCCGCGTCATCCTCTACGGCGGCGAAGGCACGATCGTCCTCGGCGGCGACGGCCGTGTGCTGCTCGCGCGCGGATCGGGCGCGCTTGACGAGGTCCTCGCGGCGGGCACCACCGACGGCGCGTTCCCCGATCTCGCCCGGCGGGTGCGCGAGCACATCGAGGCCGGACCGACCGGTAAGGCCGACGCGCCGCACCCTACGTTCGCCGACGGGCTGCGCGTGCAACAGGTGATGGACGCCGCCTACCGCTCGGCCGAGGTCGGCGGGTCAGTCGCGGTCGCTAGCTGAGGAACATCGCGAGGATGCCCGCGACGATCCCGACGGTCATCGCGCGGCGTGCGCTGCTATGCAGCGACTGGAACTCGCGACGCAGCGGCGCATCTTCACGGAGGTCGTCCCAGCCCGGCGTCTGGGCGCGCACTGAACGCGCGACCGGGCTCGCCCACGCGCTCGAGTAGAGCGTCGCTCCGCAGAGCACGAGGAGCGCGAGCCAGCGCATCACGAGACGCGTCTCCGGAGAGCCGGTCACCTCGAACGCAGCCGCCTTGAGGATGCTCGTGATGACGATCACGACCACGCAGAGGATGGCGAGTCCGTCGTAGCGGCCCAGCACCGCACCGAACATCGCGCCCGCTTCGCCGCGCGACCGGACCGCGGAGAAGATCGCCGGTGCCGCGGCACCGCCAAGCACCAGCGCCCCGCCGACGAGGATCGCAAGGGCGAGGTGGTAGGCGAACTGGAGGACATCGAAGTAGAGCGTCTCCACGCGTGCATCATGAACAGAAGGAATTTCCGACCGTGGTGGTCGGTTTAGACTGACGGACAAAGGGAGCACGAATGCCGACGTACCGCGACTACCTCTCCGAGATCAAGAAGCGGGTCAAGGAGGCCACGCCGCAGCAGGTCGCCGACCTGCTCAGCGCGGGCGACATCCAGCTCGCCGATGTCCGTGAGAAGAACGAGTGGGACGAAGGGCACCTCCCGAACGCCGTCCACCTGCCCAAGAGCTACCTCGAGCAGTGGGCGGAGGACCGGATCCCCGACAAGGACAAGACGACGATCCTTTACTGCGCGGCCGGTGTCCGCTCGGCGATGGCCGCCGACACCCTCGCAAAGCTGGGCTACGGCAACGTCATCTCGATGAGCGGCGGGTTCAACCGCTGGAAGGACTCCGGTCTCCCCTGGAAGAAGCCCGACGCCGGCCTCACTCCCGAACAGGGTCAGCGGTACAGCCGCCACCTCCTCATTCCCGAAGTCGGAGAGGCCGGCCAGCTTCAGCTCCTGCGAAGCAAGGTGCTGCTCATCGGCGCCGGCGGACTCGGGTCACCAGCCGCGCTCTACCTGGCCGCCGCGGGAGTCGGCACGCTCGGCATCGTCGACTCGGACGTCGTGGACGCGACCAACCTCCAGCGGCAGATCCTTCACACGACCGAGCGCATCGGTGAACCGAAGACCGAGTCAGCGCGTCAGACGCTCGAAGCGCTGAACCCTGACGTGAAGATCGTCGGCTACCAGGAGCGTCTCACGAGCGAGAACATCGATCGCATCCTCTCCGAGTACGACGTGGTCGTCGACGGAGCGGATAACTTTCCGACGCGCTATCTCCTCAACGATGCGTCGGTGAAGCACAACAAGCCGGTCGTGCACGGGAGCATCTACCGCTTCGAGGGTCAGGTGACCGTGTTCAAGCCGCGTGAGGGCCCGTGCTACCGCTGCCTGTTCCCCACGCCACCGCCGCCGGAGCTCGCGCCCTCATGCGCGGAGGCCGGCGTGCTGGGTGTCCTGCCGGGCGTGATCGGCACGATCCAGGCGAATGAGGTCATCAAGCTCCTGCTCGGGATCGGCGAGCCGCTCATCGGGCGCTACCTACTCTTCGACGCCCTCGAGGGTTCATTCCGCGAGGTGCGCCTGCGCCGCGACCCGAAATGCCCGGTCTGCGGCGAGTACCCGACGATCACCGAGTACATCGACTACGAGG
>JANMSU010000077.1:0-7495 GCA_031389835.1 Chloroflexota bacterium | reverse complement strand
CGCGTGCTCGCGCGTCTCGACGTGCCACGCTGAGTCGCATCCCTCTGCCGCGCCCGCGGCTGCTCGCGCTGGTGCTCGCCGCCGCCGTCCCGCTTGCGCTCGGAGGGATCTCCGGCGCGTTCGTGGCGCTCGGCGTCGCGGTCGTCGTGCTCGCCCTCGTGCTCGCGGTCGTCGACCACCGCGCGACCCCGGCGCCATCCCGCATCGCCGTCGACCGTGTCGCCGATCCGCAACTGTCGATCGGCGTGCCCAACCGCGTGACGCTACGGGTGACGAATCCATTCGCGCGGCCGCTGCGGCTGGAGCTCGCCGACTCCGTACCGGTCTCGTTCGACGTCGATCGGCGGCGCTCACCGCTCCCGGTCGCGCCGCGGGGCGCGGGCGAGACGGTGTACGCCGCGCGGCCGCATCACCGCGGAACGTTCTCGTTCGGTGACATCCACCTGCGTCTGCGCGGGCCCCTGGATCTCATCGAGCGGCAGGGCCGCATCGCCGCGACCGCGCCCGCGAACGTGTATCCGGACCTGCATGAGGTCCGCCGCTACGAGGTGACGCTGCGCCGCGGCCTCGCATACGACGCTGGTCAGCGTCGCGCGCGCATCCCCGGCGCAGGGACGGTGTTCGAGCGGCTGCGTGAGTACCTGCCCGACGACGATCCCCGCTCGATCTCGTGGACGGCGACCGCGCGGCGCGGCCGTCCGATCAGTGTCGAATACGAGACGGAGCGGCAGCAGCGCATCCTGATCCTCCTCGATGCGGGCCGAATGATGTCGAGCACGCTCGCCGGACTCACGAAGCTGGACCACGCGGTCAACACCGCGCTGATGCTCAGTTACGTCGCCACCGCGAAGGGCGACGAGGTCGGGCTGCTCGGCTTCGCCGACACGGTGCGCTCATACGCGCCGGCGCGCCGCGGGCGCAAGCAGTTCCTGCGGCTCACCGAAGAGCTGCGCCGTCTCGAGGTCACGACCACCGAGCCGGATTACCGCGCCGCGTTCGAGTTCCTGCGTTCGCGGACGGCGCGCCGCGCGCTCGTGGTGCTGTTCACCGATCTCGTCGACGAGGAGGCGTCGCGCGCGCTCGTCGCCGCGGTCACGCGCCTGGCCGGGAACAACCTTGTCCTGTGCTGCCTCCTCGCGGACCCGCAGCTTGCGGAAATCGCGTCGAAGGTGCCGTCATCGACGACAGAGCTCTACGAGCGCGTCGTCGCGGAGGACGTGCAGGAGGCGCGGGCGCGCGCGCTCGCGCTCCTGCGGCGGCGCGGCGTGCACACTATCGACGTGCCGGCAGAGCGTCTCACCGTCGCGACGATCCAGCGCTATCTCGAGTTGAAGTCGCGATTCCTGTGAGCCGACGCGCCCCCGCGTCGCTCTACGTCGCGATCTTCCTCCTCTCATTCGCGGCGCTGCTCTTCCAGTTCGTGCAGACACGTCTTTTCAGCGCGATGCTGGATTACCACCTCACCTTCCTGGTCGTGAGCGGCGCGCTCCTCGGCGTCGCTGCCGGCGGCACCGCAGCGGCCGTCGTGGACGTACGGGCGCGCCGGCCGAGCTCGGTCCAGCTCGCCGTGACTGCCGCGGTCGCGACCATCATCGCGCTCGCGGTCGAGACGCAGATCGACCCGCGAGCGGCCGGCATGTTCGTCGCCGCCGGCGCCGCCTACGTGCTCGGTGTGATCCCGGTCCTCTGCGTGAGCTGGGTCATCGTTCGCGCGCTTCGCGACACTCCGGAGGCGAGCGGGCCGCTGTACGCCGCAGATCTCGCGGGCGCGGCGACCGGAGGAGTGCTCGGGTATCTGACCATCGGCACGCTCGGCGCGCAGGGTCTTTACGGCGCTGTCGCCGGGATTTCGCTCCTGGCTGCCGCGGCCCTGCTCGCGCCATGGCCCGCGCAGGTGCCGCTCCGCGCGGGTCTCGCCCTGGTCGCGATCGCGACAACGGCGGTTCTGTCGCTCTGGGGTGAGGCCCTGGCGCCACCGCGACCCGGCCCCTTCAAGGCCGGCCTGCTGAGCGCCCCGCACGAGTTCGCGCGCTGGGACCCGCTGGCGCGCATCGATATCGCCCGACGAGGCGCTCTCGGTGATCCCATCGATTACGCGTTCTTCATCGACGAGCGCTACGCCGGACCGCGACCGCCGGCGCTGTTCATGACGCTGGACATGAGCGCGTACACGCCGATCGTCGCGCGCGCGACCGACGCGGAGCTCGCGTTCCTCGACGCCAGCCTGATCGCTGCGCCGTACGCGCTCGCTCCGCGCGACTCGGTGATCGTTGTCGGGCCGGGCGGCGGCATTGATGTGCTCAACGCGCTGAGGCACGGTGCGAAGTCGGTCACCGCAGTGGAGGTGAACCGCACCGAGGTGGCGCTCATGCGTGGGCCCTACGCGGAGTACAGCGGCGGCCTTTATCTCGATCCGCGCGTGCACGTCTACGAGGACGAGGCGCGCAGCTTCGTCCGCCGCTCCCCCGATCTCTACGACGTACTGGTGATCACCGTCGTCGACAGCCTCGCCGCGCTCACCGCAGGTGCGTACGCGCTGACGGAGAACTACCTGTACACCGAGGAGGCGATGATCGACTACCTCGAGCATCTGACCCCCGGCGGCGTGACCGCGATCTCCCGCTGGTATCTCGAACCGCCGGCCGAGATCGCGAGGACGGTCGGCATCGCCGAGAGCGCGCTTCGTCGCTTGGGTCGTGCGGACCCGGAGGGCTCGATCGCCGTTCTGCGATACAAGCAGCTGGCCGTCGTCCTCACGCGGAACGAGCCCTTCACGCCAGCGGACATGCAGCGACTGCGCGCGTTCGCCGACCGCCACGCCTTCAGCGTTGTCCTCGACCCGCTCGCGCCGAGCGGCCCGCTCGTCGACCTCGCGCGCGGCGAGGCGTCGCCCACCGACGACAAGCCCTTCTTCTTCGACACGGTGCCGCTGTCCGAGATCCTTGCCGGTCGTGAGCCAGTGCCATACGGGTATGCGGTATTGCTCATGACGCTGGTGCTCTCGCTGGCGATGGCCACGCTCTTCACTCTGCTGCCGGTCTATCGCGGCGCTCGCGTCGCGGCGGGACGTATTGTCCCGACCGGCACCGTGGTCGCGATCGCGCTCGGCGCGGGATTCATCGCCGCCGAGCTCGTTCTCCTGCAGCGCTTGACGCTCTACCTCGGCCAGCCTGCACTCGCGCTCTCCATCGGCCTCGCTGCCCTTCTCGGCGGCGCGTCGCTGGGTAGCGCGCTGTCGTCTCGCGTCCCCGCGGGCGTTCGCGCGGCCGCGATCGCGAGCGCGGTCGTGCTGCTGGCGGTCCTCGGTGGGCTGCCTGTGCTCACGAGCGCAACGCTCGCCGCGCCGCTCGAGTTACGCGTCGCCATCGCGGCATTGGCGGCGCTCGCGGTCGGCCTTCCGCTGGGCACGATCTTCCCGCGCCTCGTGGCGCTCGTCGGCCAGCCCGCGCTCGTGAGCTGGGTGTGGGCCGTGAACGGCACCGCGTCGGTCGTTGGCGCGACCGTCGGCACGATCGTCGCGCTCATTGGAGGCTTCACCGCGCTGGGTCTGGTCGCGGTCGGGTGCTATGCCATCGCCGCCGTATTCGCGCCGCGCCCCACGAGTCTCGGCCGGCCCGCGAAGAGCACGTAGCCCCAGAGCATCGCGCCGGTCACCACGCCGACGCCGGCTTTCACCGCTTCGCTCGCGCCACTCGGTGACAGGAAGCCCTCGATCAGCCCGGCGACGCCGAGCACCGGGATGACCAGCAGCATCACACGCGACGCCTGAGCGCCGCCGAGGCGGAGCGCGTCACGACGCGAGCGCTCGCCCGGACGCAGGATCGCCCAGGCCAGGCGCAGGCCGGCGCCCCCGGAGAGGAAGATCGCCGATAGCTCGAGGAAGCCGTGCCCCGCGATGAACGCGAGCAGTCCGCCGCCGAGCCCGTAGCCCTGCACCACCGCGAAGATCGTGCCGAGCATCGCGCCATTCGCCGCGAGCGCGTAGATCGTGAGCGCACCTGCGGTCAGTCCGCCCGCGAACAGGACGATCGAGACGCGAACGTTGTTCACGATGATCAGCGGCCCCGCGATCGGCCGGAACCCCTCGGGGATGTCGGTCCAGAGCTGCCGCTCGGCGAGCTGCTGCCGGGTCTCCTCTGGGAGCGCGTTCGCGGCGACGTCGGGTAGGAGCAGACCCACCACGTACATCCCGAGCGCGAACACGACGAAGATCGCGAACGATGCACCGGTCCACGGCAGATTCGCCCGAACGGTGGCGGGCAGCTCGCGCAGCACGAATCGCCGCAGGCGCCGGCCGCTCGTCGGAGCCTCGCTGTAAACGAGCGCGTGCGCGGCGGCCACGAGCTCGTTCAGCCGTTCCGTCGCGACGTCGCGCGCGAAGTCCCGGCGAGCGATCGCGAGATCGCTGGTCGTCACGCGGTAGAGACGGCCCAGCTCGACGACGTCGTCGGCACTCAGGCGCTCGACCCGTCCCCGCGCCGCGCTGACAAGCTGTCCGAGGCGCGCCCAGCGCGCGCGGCGATCCTCGACGAACCGGTCGATCGTCACGCCGCGAACGTACCATGTGCCCCTGCGCTCTTACCGCGGTGTTCCGCTCCCGATCCTTTTCGCGATCTTTTTCCTGTCGTTCGCCGCGCTGCTCTTCCAGTTCGTCCAGACCCGGCTATTCAGCGCGATGCTCGACTATCACCTCACGTTCCTGGTGGTGAGCGGTGCGCTGCTGGGCGTCGCCGGCGGCGGCACGGCCGCGGCGGTCGTGGATGTTCGCGCGCGCCGACCGAGCTCGGCGCAGCTCGCCGTTGCCGCGGCGATCGCCACGCTCGTTGCGCTCGCTATCGAGACGCGGATCGATCCGCTGTCGTCTGGAATGTTCGTCGCTGCTGGCGCCGCTTACGTATTGGGCGTCATTCCTGTGTTGTGCGTGAGTTGGGTCATCGTTCGTGCGCTTCGCGAGGCACCAAGAGCGAGCGGGCTCCTCTACGCCGCCGATCTCGCGGGCGCGGCCGCCGGTGGGATCGTTGGTTACCTGACGATCGGCACCCTGGGAGGGCAGGGCCTCTACGGTGTCGTTGCGGGGACCTCACTCCTCGGCGCTGCCGCTCTGCTCGCGCCCAGTGCGACGCGCGCGCCGATCCGTGCGGGTCTCGTTGTTGTCGCGATCGCGACGACGACAGTGCTCTCTCTGTGGGGTGAGACGCTAGCTCCTCCGCGACCCGGACCGTTCAAGTCGGACGCGATGGGCGTGCCACACGAGTTCGCGCGTTGGGATCCGCTCGCGCGTGTGGATGTCGCGCGGCACGGCGAGCTGGGGGAATCGGGCCACTATGCGTTCCTCATCAGCGATCGATATGCGGGACCGCGAGCGCCTGCGCTGATGATGACTCTCGACATGGGCGCTTTCACGCCGATCGTCATGGATCCGACCGAAGGGGAGCTGGCAGCCTTCGACGCGAGCATCCTCGCCGCTCCATATTCCATCGCTGCGCGGGACGCGGTGCTCGTCGTCGGGCCAGGTGGCGGCATTGACCTGCTCGTCGCGCTGAGGCACGGTGCGAGCGCGGTGACCGCGGTCGAGGTGAATCGCACCGAGGTCGCGCTCATGCGCGGTCCGTATGCGGAGTACAGCGGCGGGGTGTATCTCGATCCGCGCGTTCACGTCTTCGAGGACGAGGCCCGGAGCTTCGTCCGTCGTTCGTCCGATCGTTACGACGTACTGGCGATCACCGTCGTCGACAGCTTCGCGGCGCTCACCGCCGGCGCCTACGCACTGACGGAGAACTACCTCTACACCGAAGAGGCCATGCTGGATTTTCTGGGCCATCTCTCACCCGACGGCGTCATCGCGATCACGCGCTGGTATCGCGATCCTCCGGCTGAGATCGCGAGGACGGTCGGCATCGCGGACGGTGCTCTGCGCCGGCTGGGCCGCGACCAGCCCGAGCGGCGGATCGCCGTTCTGCGCCATGGGCTGCTTGGTCTCGTGCTAACGCGGAACGATTTCTTCACGCGGCTCGACATGCAGCGACTGCGCGCCTTCGCCGATCAGCACGGCTTCAGCATCGCGCTTGACCCGCTCGCGCCGAGCGGTGTTCTGGTGGACCTCGCGCGCGCCGAGGCACCACCTACTGACGACAAGCCGTTCTTCTTCGACTCCGTTGCTGTTCCCGACATCCTCGCCGGACGCGAGCTGCTGCCGTATGGCTACGCGGTACTGCTCACCACGCTCGTCCTCTCGCTGGCCATGGCCGCTCTTTTCGTCCTGATGCCGGTGTATCGCGGTGCTCGTCTCGCCGCTGGACGCGCTCTGCCGCCCGGCACCGTGGTCGCTCTCGCTCTCGGTGTGGGGTTCATTGCGGCTGAGCTCGTCCTACTGCAGCGCCTCACGCTCTATCTCGGCCAGCCAGCCCTGGCGTTGTCCATCGGCCTCGCTGCGCTCCTCGGCGGCGCCGCTCTCGGCAGTGCGGTATCGCCGCGGGTTCCTGCCGGTGTGCGTGCGGCGGCCGTCGCGAGCGCGGTCGCGCTGCTTCTCGTCCTGGGTGGACTGCCTCTGTTGACGTCCGCGACGCTCGCCGCGTCGCTGGAGATCCGCGTAACGATCGCGGCGCTGGCCGCCCTCAGCGTTGGGATCCCGCTCGGCACGATCTTCCCGCGCCTCGTCGCGCTCGTCGAGCGGCCCGCGCTCGTCAGTTGGGTCTGGGCGGTGAACGGGACAGCATCGGTGGTCGGCGCGACCGTCGGAACGTTCGTCGCGCTTGTGGGAGGTTTCACGGCGCTCGGTCTTGTCGCGATCGCGTGCTACGCCCTCGCCGCCGCGTTCGCGCCTCAGCCGCGAACGTAACATGTGCGTATGGCCGTCTCCCTTGGGCGGCTCGAGGTCGAGACCGCCGATCACGTCGTTCTCCGCTACGACCTGGCCGGGGGCGGGAATCGCGGGTTCGCGGCGCTGATCGACTTCGTCCTCGCCACGCTCATCTTCATCGGCGCGTTCTTCATGTTCTCGCTCTTCGCGGGCCTGGTCGGCTTCGGGTCCGCGTCGCCTTTCTTCGGGATCGCCGCGCTGCTCACCTTCGCGGTCGCGTGGAGCTACTTCATCCTGCTCGAGTGGCTCGGGAACGGTCAGACGATCGGCAAGCGCATCTTCGGGCTTCGCGTGATCGCAGACGACGGCGCGCCCGCGGGCTTCACCGCGGTGTTGGTCCGCAATCTCGTCCGCGTGATCGACTTCCTCCCCGGTTTTTACGGCTTTGGCCTGCTGGCCATCGTGGTGTCCCCGCGCTCGCAGCGCCTAGGCGATCTCGCGGCGGGCACGTTCGTCGTACGCGCGCCTCGGCCGCAGCTCGATTACTTCTCGCTGCGCACGGTCACGCCCCTCGGAGCCGGAGCTCACGTCGAGACCAGGGTCCTTCCCGGAGAGGCCCAGCGCCTGGTGCGCGAGTTCGTCGCGCGCGAAGCGAAGCTGGCGCCGGACCACCGCGCGCGTCTGGCCAAGCAGCTC
>JANMSU010000067.1:0-3171 GCA_031389835.1 Chloroflexota bacterium | reverse complement strand
ACTGCAGCCCGCCGCAAGTGGCGCGGTCTACGCCAACTATCTGGGCCAGGACGAGGGCGATGAACGCGTGAGGGCGGCCTACGGGGCGAACTATGCGCGACTGGTTTCGCTGAAGAACAAGTACGACCCCACGAACCTCTTCCGCATGAATCAGAACATCAAACCGACCGTGTGAGCGTGGCTGCCCGAATGACCCGAAACGAGGCGTGGACTACGTATCCAGCGAGTCCGCGGCCACGTCGGAGGGGTCACAGCCGCAACAGTGTCGGCGGCCTGTAGCGACTCTCGCACTCGCGTACTTGTTGCTCGTCGGACTTGAGGATGGAGAAGGAGAACAACGTGGGTATTCCTGCCGCACTGTGGTCGAGGGCCTCATCGAGATTCCCAATCGCCATCATCGCCGTGGCATTGGCGCTCGGACCGCTCGCGGGGAGCGCCGCTGCCGCACCTCCGGTCCGCG
Organism: Chloroflexota bacterium; assembly: GCA_031389835.1. Lineage (GTDB taxonomy): Bacteria > Chloroflexota > Limnocylindria > P2-11E > P2-11E > CF-39. Next base: position 2,711 of record JANMSU010000067.1, on the reverse strand, counting down.
AGCACACCGCCACGGCGGTCGCGGGGACATTTGCCACGGACTGCCCGGTTGGCGCTGTCCGCTGCACCGACACCGCGCTCGTGCTCTTCATCGACGGTCGCGCGGCGCGAGCGTGCCTCGACATCTACACGTACAACCCACTGGGCGGGCTCCTGGCGCATGAGACCGGTTGCGCCCCGGTACCCGAGGGCCGCTTCACCTACGACACCAAGTCCCTCTCAGGAGCCGCTTTCTCCGCGACCACGATCCAGATGCAAGAGCTCGTGTGCGACGCCGGCTTTTGTCAGCCGAGCGGACGGCCCGACCGGAGCACGGTGGTCGCGGCGACCTTCACCGGCGTCGGCGAGGTCAGCACGTTCAGGCACAACAGCAAGTCGACGTACAAGAACTGCACGATCTACTTCGTCGGCAGGGGCAGCTCCCGGGAAGCGGTAGCGAGAGCGACCATCGATGGCCAGACGCTCGACGCTCCCGGCTTCCTTTCCGCCTCGACGCAGAAGTTCAAGGTCATCTGCCGATGACCCTGCTTGCGCGATCCCTAAAGTTCGCGTCGGTCGTTGATTCCGGCAGAACCGGCGGTACATTGCCCTTACCGAGCAGGTTAGCTAGCCCTGGGGGAGGGGAGCGCTGTGAAGGCTAAGCGGAGCAGCGGGCGGTCGAACGGCCTCGCGTCGTACGCGGCCGTGCTGACCTTACTGGCCACCATCGTTCTCAGCGTCATTCCGTTCTCCACGCCGGCCCTCGCCGACCCCCCGCGACCCCCGGCCGTGCAGGACGATGTCTTGCGTCGACAAGAGAACGAGCGGCAGCGCGCCGCCGCCGATGAGCTGAAACGGCAGGCCGAGCTTCAGCGCAACGCCCACACGGCTGAAGCGAACGCGCTGCAGCGCGAGATCGAGCGCGATCGCGAGATCAAGCGTCAGACGGAGCGCCTGCGTCACGAGTCCGTCGCCGCCGCCCGTGAAGCTAGTCGGCCGGAGCGCGCGGGCAGAAAGCACACGCCCCCAGCGTCCTCAGGGTTCCCGATCTTCCTGGAGGTCTGCAATGGATCGACGCCGCGGGAGGCGCTCGCTCCGATCGGCGAGGGCCTTCTGTTGATCGGGAACGCGTGGATCACCAAGAATCGTGGCCTGGCGGAGGCGTTCATACGCGGGACCAGCGTCGAGGCGTCCATCGGCGGCATCCCTGTCGCCAACGCGGAACGGTTCTGGTCCGCTCCCACGCAGATCGATCACCCAGTTCTCGGGCCGGTGTGGATCACACGCTGGGAGCACCCGCTCACGCTCACGACCCCCGCGCCGGTCGCCGTGCAGGTGCGCTTGACGTTCGACCACAAACTGAAGGACCTTGTCGTCTTCGACGAGGATGGCAAGCCGGTGCAGTACCCGGCTGGCCTCAGCAGTGTTCTCTCGTGCACGCTCGTGCCAGCCGTGTCCGTGTCCGGCCGTATCACCGGCGCCGGAGTCGGTCTAGCGGATGGTCGTGTCGTCGCGAGCAGCGCGACGGGTCTAGTCGGTGGCTCCGCCGAGAGCGACCCCAGCGGCGAGTTCCGGCTGTTGCTGCGACCCGGCACCTACCGGTTCTACTTCTTCAGCCTGGCCGGACCCTGGGTGCCGGAGTGGTGGGACGATCGGACGAGCCTCGTCGCGGCGACGGTCGTCACGCTCGCGTTCGGCGTCACGCCGCCGCGGCTGAACGCGGACCTCGAGCGCGGGGTGGTCATCTCGGGACGAGTGACCGACGCCGCGACGAGTGCGGGCGTATCCGGGGTCGGCGTGAACGCCACGGAACCGTCGTGCTGTGGTTTCTTCGCGTCGACCGACGCCGACGGCCGCTACCGCGTGGTGGTGCGCACAAACGTGACGCTGAAGGTCGGCTTCTTCCCAGCGCGGAGCGCCGTCCCGTACCTGGAGCAGTGGTGGAACGCGCGGTCGAGCTTCGGCGAAGCCGACCCACTCGTCGTCGGGACGGCGGACGTCGTGGGTATCGATGCGGCACTGGAGCGCGGCGTGTTCGTTCGTGGCAGCGTTACCGACGCCGAGACCGGGCTGCCGCTCGCGAACGCGGGCGTAAGCGCATCCGTGATCAATGCAGCCTGCTGTCAGAACTTCTTCGCCTCGACCAACGCTCAGGGCGAGTACGCGATGGCGGTCCGCAAGAACGTCTCGATCGTCGTCGGCTTCTTCCCGCCTGTGAGCCCCCTACCCTACGTGCCGTCGTACTGGGATGGTCAACAGAGCTTTTCCGAAGCAGATCCGCTGGCAGTGGGTACCCTCGACATCGACGGCATCAACGGCGCGCTCGAGCGCGGAGTATTCATGCGAGGTCGCGTGACGGATGCGCTGAACGGAGAAGGCATTGGCGGGGCCATCGTGTTCGCTTCAGTCGTCCCGTGCTGCGAGGGATTCTTCGCGCGGACGACATCGGACGGCAGCTACGTCACGGCGGTGCGGCAGAACATCAGCCTGCGAGTTCAGTTCATCGCGCCGTTCGCTAGTCCGATCCCGTACGTCACGCAGTGGTTCAACGGCCGGACCACGTTTGGCGAGGCGGACCCCGTCAATGTGACCACAGTCGACGTCGAGAGGATCGACGCCGCTCTAGAACGCGGCGTGTTCCTCCGAGGACGCGTAACAGAGGCTGGCACGGGAAACCCGATCGCACAGGCGAACGTCATGGTGTCGCCCGCCGGCGCTTCCTGCTGCAACAAC
>JANMSU010000058.1:0-1842 GCA_031389835.1 Chloroflexota bacterium | reverse complement strand
GCGTTCGTCGACAAGCAGATCGCCGCGCTCACCTTTCACGAAGAGATCTGGGGCGCGAACATCCTGAACACGTTCGCGCAGCATGGCGATCCCGCGCCGCTCGTCCCGCTGTTCACCGTGATGGCGCTGCTTGGCACGCTCGGTCTGGTCGCCCTGGTCGCGCGTTGGCGCATACCAACGCTCGGCGCGGCAGCGCTCGCGGGAGCGGGGATCGTGATGCTGCCGCTGCTCCTAGCGCGGTGGACGACACAGCCGTATTACGTGTACGTCGGCGCGATCGCCGCATGTGGCGTGGCACTTCTCGCGTCTAGAATCGAAGCCGAATGACCGGAACGGCTGCGAAAGCCGACGCGATGGAGCTCATCGAACGCGGCTTGCGATAAAGGGAGCCACCACATGACCGTTGTCACTCAGGACATCCCTCTCGTCGATCTGAAGAGCCAGTACGCGACGATCCGCGACGAGGTCCGTCAGGCGATCGACGACGTGCTCGAGAGCATGCAGCTGACGATCGGACCGAACGTTCGCGCCTTCGACAAAGAATGGGCGGAGTATTGCGGCACCGCGCACGCGATCGGTGTCGGCTCGGGCACCGACGCGCTGCAGCTGGCGATCCGCGCCTGCGGCGTTTCCTCGGGCGACGAGGTCATCACGGTCTCGCACACGTTCTTCGCGACGGTCGAGGCGATCGTATACGCGAACGCGCGGCCGATCCTCGTTGACGTGGACGAGAGCTCGATGTTGATGGACATCGGCTCGGTCGCGTCGCGCATCACGCCGCGGACGAAGGCGATCGTGCCGGTGCATCTCTACGGGCGGACCGTTGACCTGAAGCCGCTGCGCCAGCTCGCGCAGGACCGGGGCATCACGATCATCGAGGATGCCGCGCAGGCGCACGGCGCGCTCCTCGACGACGGGAAGAGGGCCGGCACGGGCGGCCGCGCGAACTGTTTCTCGTTCTACTGCAGCAAGAACCTGGGGGCGTACGGCGAGGCCGGGAGCATCACGACGAACGACGAGAAGCTCGCCGACGATCTGCGCGCGCTGCGCGAGCACGGGCAGTCGACGCGCTACTACCACCCGATCGTCGGCTACAACGCGCGGCTCGACGAGATCCAGGCCGCGATCCTCCGCATCAAGCTGCGCCATCTCGACGAGTGGAACGGGCGCCGCCAGGCGATCGCCGCGCGATACAACGAGCTGTTCGCCGGCGGCGACATCATCACGCCGGAGATCCCGCGTGGCGGGCGCCACGTCTTCTACTGCTATGCGATCCGCGTGCCTGGCGGTCGGCGCGACGCGCTCCGCGCGTTCCTCACCGAGCGCGGCATCGGGACGCAGATCCACTACCCGGTGCCGATCCACATGCAGGAGGCCGCGCAGTTCCTGGGCTATCGGAGGGGCGACCTGCCGGTGACGGAGAAGGTGGCCGGGGAGGTCCTGTCGCTCCCGATGTACGCCGAGCTGACGGACGCGCAGATCGACAGGGTGGCGGCAAGCGTCATGGAGTTCATGCGGACGAAGTCCTGAGGGAAGACCGGCCGCGACGGACGCTCTCGAGCGCCCGCCGCGGCGGCGGACTACGTGAGGTTGTTGCCGATGTTGCTGAAGATGTTCTCGATCTGACCGCGGAGGAAGATCATGGCGACGATGACCGCGATCGCGATCACCGCGATGATGAGTGCGTATTCGACGAGCCCCTGGCCCTCTTCGTCACGGAAAAACTGCTGGATCATTTAGGTCCTCCTTCCCTTCGTACTTACTCGGTGATTAAGGTCTGGCGCAAATTCTGCCCCACGTGGGACACCATGATGGCCGTCATTCGGTCGCCTGAGAGGGGGA